>WQVX01000168.1 GCA_009785615.1 Defluviitaleaceae bacterium
TAAAGATTTTTAGAATATGCAAAGAAACTTATCGCAATAAGGGTAAGCGTGGTTTGTTAAGAGTTAGAATCATTTCAAGTCTCTATAATCATAGGGTCGTCTTTTAGTTCAGGGACAGGTCTACTAAATGGCAAGCTCTTTTCTAAGTTTTCATTTCAAAAGTATTCTAACACTTTCCTATGCAAAGTTCAAGCTGTTTTTTCAATTATTTCAATTTTTTTGTGAAATTTTGTAATTGACTGCAACTTCTTATTTTAATGTCAAAAAATTTGCGCTTGATTTTGTCGAAAAATATCAAAACAATTCGTGTTTGATTTTGTCGATATTTTCGTGTTAAAATCAAAAACGAATCATAAAGATTCAAAAAAATAACTCGCAACTGTAACAAGGATAAGCAGTTGTTTTTTGTTTTATATCAATATGCAAAATGTAGAAAAATTGGAGTGAATATCTATGAGTTTACGAAAAAAATCAATGTCACTGGCAACAAAGATTACCGTGATGATACTGGTAATGATTATCGTTAGCACTGTTTCTGTTGGTGTATTCAGTTACATAATGTATCGCAACGATACTGTTGAATTAGCAATGAACAAAGCACTCGTCATTGTACAAAGCGTCGCCGCCCTTATCGACCCTGCTGAGTACAGTGACATCATGTATACTATGGAAAAAAACGATTATTTCTTTTGGTTGCAACAGCAAATGGGAGATATAAGAGATGCGCACGGTTTTGTATTTCTTCATGCAGGATATTTAGACCGTACAGGATACACCGGTTTTGTTCAAGGATCTCAACCGGGAGAAGAAGTTATTGCAGATTTGGGAAGTTTTCTTCCGGCAAGCAATTTTTTGGAAGTAACATTTGATACCATGAGATATGGAATACCCACTATGGCGGGGCCTATTAACCCTCAAGATTTTGGGATAGACCTTGATGGCTTTGTTGTTGTAGCATATGCCCCTATTTTTGATGGAAGCAACAATGTAATTGGCTTTGTTGGCGGAACTATGTTTAATGCCAATATACAGGCCAATTCTAATGCCTTTGCACGAAATATGGTGATAATTGTAATTGTTGCTATCGCTTTGCTTATTTGGTTGCCAATGTTTTATATTAGGCGTTATGTTGGCAAACCCTTAGAAATTTTGACGGAAGCCACAAGCGAGATATCTAAAGGCAATTTTAATGTAAATATGCTGCGTGCAGACGATAGCGAAGTTGGCAAACTAGCGCAATCATTCACCATTATGCAACAAGAAATTTCAGGTGTAATTGATGAAATTCAGAAGAAAAACCACGCAATTAATAGTGGTCGGCTACACTTAGGCAAAAGTTCGTTTTCAGCTAAAGGTGATTTTCAAAAAATACTTAACGCGGTGGATAACATGGCGCAAAACGCCTCAAGTTATCTGAACGATTTAGAATGTTCGGTGCTTATATTTGATGCAGAACATCGCTTTTCCTTCATTAATAACCATACAATAAAAAATGGCTATGACCCCGCTTTCCTGTTAGGCAAAACTATTTACGAAGTTATGCCACCCAATGAAGCCGAAGCACTCAACAAAAATCTCGACAAAGTTAGGTCAACAGGCGAGTCAATTCGTTATCAAATAGATATGATTTCACCTGCCGGTGATCCATTTTCTGCTGAACAAGTTATTGTGCCTAAAAAAGATAGCAAGGGCAATATTGCCACATACTTAATTTTGGGGTACACAATTACCGATTTGGTACAAGCTCAAAAACGTGCTGAAAAAATAAACAATTATCAAGATGTAGAAGCAAGCAACATCACAAAACATTTACATGAAGGTTTATCAAAAGGCTTATTACACTTTGATTATACAGCAAAAGAAAGCGATGCAGACACTGCCAAAGCCGCCAAAGCATACACACAAATTGGAGAAACAATGGAACACGCTGTTGTTTTTATCAAAGGATATGTTGACGAAATTTCACATCTGCTTAAAGAGTTTTCCAATGAAAATTTTGATGTGTCAATCAAGCAAAATTACATGGGCGATTTTGGCGCAATTAAACAATCCATGGAAAGAATGATTGATTCTATCAGAAATTTGGTAACGGAAATCCAATCAGCAACAGCACAAGTGGAATCCGGTGCAGAGGTAATATCCCAAGCTACCCACGAACTAACAGCAAGTTTTGAAGAACAAACTGCCGCAATGACTCAAGTAACAGAAGCGGTTGATGTCTTAACCGATAAAACGCAAAGAAGCGCGTCTGATTTACAATCCGCCGGGGAACTTTCCATACAAGTACAAGAAGCCGCCAATGTCGGAACCGAGCATATGAACGACCTGTCAAGGGCAATGGAAGAAATCAAGCAATCTTCGGCAGAAATAGCTAAAGTTGCAAGCATCATTGAGGGCATTGCATTCCAAACAAATCTCCTGGCACTAAATGCTTCTGTAGAAGCCGCCAGAGCGGGAGAACATGGCAAAGGCTTTGCCGTTGTAGCAGAGGAAGTACGAAACCTTGCAGGCCGTAGCTCTACCGCCGCAAAAGAAACAGCCGACATGATTACAAAGTCTTTAAGTCGGGTTGATGAAGGTGTTGCAAAATCAGTTGAAACAGCCCAAGCATTGCAAAAAATCAATACTCTAATGAGCAGTGCAACAAACGTAATTGCGGAAGTTGCAAGCGTTTCAAGTGAACAAGCCGCAGAAGTCACTGGAATCAAAAATAACATTGAAGCTATAACCCATAGCATTACCGTGGATTCAGCTACCGTTCAAAATAATGCCGCTGTAGCCGAAGAACTTACAAGCCAAGTTCATATGTTGATGTCATTAGTAGAACGATTCAAAGTAAGCAAAAAATAGGCACAAAAAAGGATAATGTCACGCTTTTAAAACCGGTGGTTAATAAGCTGCAAAGACAAATGCAGCTTATTAACCGCCGGTTTTTTTAATATTTATGCATTTGTCGAATATAAAAATGAAAAAAGTGTTGCAAATTATTAAAATTATGTTAATATTATGTTGTCACGAAAGCAATAAATTTACAGATGTGATGTAGGAGGTATATTGTTTGAAAAAAAGTTTGAAATTATGCGTTTGCGCTTTACTGATGCTGGCAGTAATGCCAAGTTTATATGCTGGGGTCTATGCCTTTGAGGATGAAGAGCTTGAATATGAGTATGAGTATTATTCGGGGCCTGAAACCTGGAGGGTACATCTTAGTATTGATGGCCTTTCTACTACGCATCGCACTTCTTCACGTTACGTAGGCGCATTTTTAGCAGAACATGGAGTGGAAATGCATCCTCTGGATGTTTTGCTAACCAGTTACACCCGCCGCATTGAAGATGCCACAATGATTCGTATACTTAGAGCGTTTTATGTAAACGTGGATATTGATGGTGATACAAGTAGGCGTAAGGTAAGCCCCGGTACAACTGTTGGAGAGTTAGCTAACTCTTTACAAGAGCATTTTGAGTCTGAAGTATTATTTGATGGTAATAGAAGTGAAGAGCTTACCGAAGATAGCTTTTGGACATTTTACACCCAAAATGTTAGGACAAGAAGTCATGTAGAGTACATACCTTATGAAACTATATATATAGATGACCGTACTCCTGACGAAGGTGAAGTACATGTTCTGCAAGAGGGTGTTGCAGGTGAACACCGTATTGAATACACAGTAACCTATGTTTCAAATGCAGAAGTTTCAAGAGAAGTTATAAGCGATTATGTTGTAGATCCTGTACCACGCATTTTGCATGTTGTAGTTGAGGACAAGCCTGAAGAAGTCCAAATTCGTAGTATCGGTACCCATGCGGTTGAATTGCTTAGTTGGTCTTATGTCCGCCATAATGTTATCAGAAATGGCCAACCTCTGCTTATAACAGATGTACGCACAGGAATGACATATCAAGTTGCTGCGTTTTCTCAAGGCAATCATGCTGATGTAGAGACTATTACCGGAGAAGATACCGAATTAATGAGACAAGCCTTTGGTGGCCGCTGGACTTGGGATCCTCGCCCTGTATGGGTTACAGTAAATGGAAGAACCATTGCAGCTTCCATTAATGGTATGCCTCATGCAGGCAGTACCAATGGTAATAATGGCATGAATGGTCATGTTTGTTTACATTTTTATGGTAGCAGAACTCATAGTGGAAGCCGTGCTCATGAGCGTGATCATCAAAGAGCTGTGCAAGAAGCATTTAGAGCACAATAAAGTTGGACAAGCCATAAATTTACAAAAAATGCACTTACTATCTGATATTATTAAGATAGTAGGTGCATTTTTAATGTTTTGACAGATACGATAAACTACTATGAAAGGGACGGAAGCAAATGAACTATAATGGATGCAAGTCATGCATTACATATCAATGCTGTAAGAAAGCAAAAATACCTAAAATTGACAAATTTATGACACCATGGGTAACTGCATCAGAAGCAAGCAACATAAAAAAGGTGGCAAAAATAGATTTTTATATACCGCCTACAGATACCCCACTAGTTGAAAAATCACAAATCGGAAGGTTAAAGCGAGGCGAGAATGGAGGATGTATCTTTTTAACACCTTCCGGGTGTAATATTGCCAACGTGAGGCCGTTTGACTGCCGCCTGTTTCCTTTTGCGTTACTTAAAAGTAAACAAAAATATTATCTTATCCGTTGGACTGTATCATGCCCGGAAAATATTGTTTGGGATGAGGACTTAGATGCAGTGCTAAATTTGGCATTCACAAACCTGTATATATTTGATGGCGAAGCTATAGCGTCAGATATGTTTGTAATAATAAAAGATATAACGGCAATGATATTGCAATCTAAATCATTGATCAGACCTGTCAGGTCTAGTATACAGCCAACCACAAATACCGGCAGTTAATGGAATAGCCAGTAACATTCCAAAACTTCCAATAATGGCTCGTAACAACTCCACCAGAACCATTTCCAAATTAAAAAGATCCAACATAGAAGTAGTATGGGCGGTAATCAGCAAAATTAAAGAAAGAGAGCTTCCGATATAAGCAAGTATTAGCGTGTTTAGCATTGTGCCTAAAGTATCTTTTCCTATGTTTATACCGGAATCAAATAATTCTTGAAAATTGGAAGCACCGCCGGTAATTTTAAGTTCCCATAAAGAAGATGCAATGGACATAGCTACATCCATGATAGCACCAACTGATCCTATAATAACCCCTGCAAATATTATGGCTCTAAGGTCAATAGGATTTTCTAACGGAAGCAAAAGTAAAAACTGTGTTTCTTCATCCACAAAGCCTGTAAGATTTAAAACTATGTTCATAATAACCATTATAAGCCCGGCCAAAAGCACTCCACCAAGACAACCCAGCATGGCAGTAAGGGCTTTTTTTGTTGGGCCAATAACAATAAGTAAAGTAGAAACAATGGCATATACACAAATAACAACGGTAGTAGCATAAATGTTTCTGCCTGCTAAAATTGCCGGGATAAATACAAAAAAGACTGAGCCGCAAGTAAAACCAAGTGCTACAATGGAGTTAAGTCCCGTTCTTTTGCCAAATAATATTATTAATACAAAAAATATACCACCCAAAATTAGCACATAGTTTATTCGTACATAATTTGTAAAATAGTATCGGCTATTAAATTGGTCGTAAATCATTAAAATTCTATCACCAACGGCAACTTCTCTTTCAACCAAAAGCAATACGGTAGACAATGAGTGTTCGGCTACTACCTCGGTGCCTCGCGATGGGCCGCTTGTGAGTCTGGCCATAAAGGTAACAGTAGTGTTAGTAAATGAAAACTCCGGATCTAATCCGTGTTGAGTTTCTTCTCTATCAATAATTTGCGTAATAACGCCGGATACAATCTCAGGATCGTATCCGGCGGGCATGGGTTGTGCTCCCAAAGAAGCAATTCTGTTGCCTGCAAAAAGGAAAAGTGCAGAAAAGAATAACACGCACACGTAAAACTTCATGCTATAAGAATTCATTAAAATAATCCTACTATTGTGCCGTCGTCATTAATGTCAATATTTTGTGCCGATGGCTTGGCCGGTAAGCCGGGCATGGTCATTATATCTCCTGCCAATGCTACTACAAAGCCCGCCCCGGCAGATAAGCGCACTTGTTTTATATTAACTTCAAAACCTGTAGGGGCACCAAGCAGCTTTGCATTATCTGAGAAGGAATACTGCGTTTTAGCTATACAGATAGGCAAGTTGCCGTAGCCATTTTTTTCTAACATACGTAAAGTTTGAGTCGCCGGCAAATCAAAATTTACTTTGGAAGCAGAATATACCTTTTGGGCAATTTCTGTGATTTTATCTTTAAGCGGCAACTCCAAATCGTAAGTATAGCGGAATGTATCGGCTTGTGCTGAGCTTGATTCTATGGCAGATATCACCTTTTGAGCCAGTTCAACGCCACCTTCTCCACCTTTAGCAAAAACTTCTGTAAGGGCAATAGGTACGTTTTTACTGCTCATAGCATTA
>WQVX01000169.1 GCA_009785615.1 Defluviitaleaceae bacterium
AATGATGCAAATTATTATTTGAAATTTCGCAATAGTGGAGACACTGACACAGAATTAAAGGAAAAGATTGATTCTTTATTTAATTCTGCAAAAGAAAAATGGGAGGGGATATTTGCAGAAAGTGACCGTATCTCTCTTGCTCCTTCTCATTTGGCTGTTTGTGTAGCGACATTACAGGACGTCAAGTTGTTTAATAATAATCTTGATGTTGTTGATGATGCCTTTGAGTATCTCATGAACAAATCACAAAAAGGTGAAAAAGGGCAATATTTTACCCCACGCTATGTTATTGATATGTGCGTTAAAATGATGAATCCACAAGAGCATGAAGATATCATTGATACAGCAGCGGGTAGCAGTGGTTTTCCTGTCCATGCTATTTTTCATGTATGGCGAGATATTCGTAAAGATATGAATTTGCATATAGGCGAAGGTTTCACTACTGATAAACGTACCGAACGCGAGAAAAATTTTGTTCGTGACCATATTTTTGCTATAGACTTTGATGAAAAAACAGTGCGGGTGGCAAGGACACTAAATCTTATTGCCGGGGATGGTGAAAGCAATGTATTGCATCTTAACACCCTTGATTATAGCCGCTGGGATGAAGTTACAAAGCAAGAAAACTGGATTGATAATTACAATGATGGTTTTAAGCGGTTAAAGAAAAAACGTCCAAAAGGTGCAAGTGATTATTCTCGCTTTTCTTTTGATCTGCTTATGGCTAATCCTCCTTTTGCAGGTGATATTAAAGAAGGTACAATACTTGCCAGATACGATTTGGGCAAAAATGATAAAGACAAACTGCAAAGCAAAGTTGGACGAGATATTCTTTTTATAGAGCGCAATTTAAATTTTCTAAAGCCCGGGGGCAGGATGGCCGTTGTACTGCCGCAAGGTAGGTTTAATAACTCTAGCGACAAGCGTATTCGTGATTATATTGCGGAGCGTTGCCGTATTCTTGCGATTGTGGGCTTGCATGGTAATGTATTTAAACCGCATACGGGTACAAAAACAAGTGTGCTTTTTGTGCAAAAATGGGATGATGAACTTTGCCCCAAAGTAGAAGATTATCCTATTTTCTTTGCAACTATGCAAAAAACCAGCAAGGATAATAGCGGAGATAAACTTTATGTTTGGGACAAAGAAAATAATGAGCCTAAGTTAGATAGCCATGGGCATTTGATTGTAGATCATGACCTGTTTAACCATGATGGGATGACAGCCGACGGTATAGCAGAGGCTTTTATAGAATTTGCAAAACGGGAAAAATTTAGTTTTTTCGTTTAAGCCCGTCTTTTGATGCAAAGCATTATGCTACGTTAATGGATGGGCTGGAATGTAGTGAACTTTTGCTGAGTGAAGTTATCACTTCAAGTGACATCTTTAGATTAGACAGCTTTTTCTTTTCTAAAGAATTTTTGGAGGATAAAAAAAGATTGTTAAATTTATCATCTTTTTCTTTAAATCAACTCGGAGTAGATATAAAAAGCTTTGGTGCATATTCTCTAAATAATTATGTAGTGTACCAAGATGAAGGAATTCCATTTATCCGATGTGTAAACATACAAAATGGCACAGTTGATTTTTCTGATATGCTATATATTAACGAAGAAGCTAACAAATTGCTTTGGAAATCAGAAATTAAGCCAAATACTTTATTACTTACAATGTCTGGTACTGTAGGTGGTGTTGCCTTGGCGACAGAAAATTGGACATATCCTGCAAATTCTAACCAAGATATAGCGAAAATAAAATTTGGCAATAACTATAATCGTTATGTTGCTTATGTATATATGCTATCGAAATATGGTCAAAATTTTATGAGACGTGAAGCGCGGGGAAGTGTACAACAACATGTTTTTCTTTCGCAAATAGAACAAATGCGCCTACCAATGTTTTCTAATACTTTAGAATGCTGTATTGAAGAAATTATAAAAGCATCACACAAAATGCAATATGAAGCAAATGAAGAGTATATGTTGGCAGAAGGATTATTGTTAAATGAATTGAGTATGGCTGATTTTACACCATCTCAAGAATCCATTACTATAAAAAACTTCTCAGAAAGTTTTGGTGTAACCGGCCGCATTGATGCAGAGTATTATCAGCCTAAGTATGAGGATATAGAAACGAAAATTAACTCAAAGTATGTTGTAAAAAATCTATGTATTATTCACGATGCTATCCTTGCTATTGATGAGAAAAAGATATATAAATATATTGAGCTTGCCGATATAGGCGCAACCGGAAATATCACCGGTTGTACTACTGCTATCTTTACAGAATTGCCAACACGCGCAAGGCGTTTAGTTAAAAAAGGGCAAATTATTGTTTCTTCCATTGAAGGGTCATTGCAAAGTTGCGCACTGGTTACAGATGAATATGATGGTGCTTTATGTTCTACAGGGTTTCATGTATTAGATTCTGCTTCAATAAATCCTGAAACGCTGTTGTTGCTTTTTAAATCTGTACCAATTCAGCAACTGTTAAAAAAACAATGCTCAGGCACTATCTTAACCGCGATTGCTAAATCAGCATTGGAAAAAATCCCATTACCTTTAATTAGCTTTGATACTCAACATATCTTGGCAAGTAATATACAGACATCTTTTGGATTGAGACACAAGTCCGAAAAACTTCTTGAAACAGCAAAACGTGCTGTTGAAATAGCCATTGAATCCGGTGAGGAAAACGCCATAAAATGGTTTGAAGAGCAAGAAGCGTAAAAGAGGCACCAGCCATCTGAATATTAGACGGCTGGCACCTTTGCTAATCCTTAATTTACTGTTTTTTTAATTGGGCTTCAAGTTCAGTAATCCGAGCATCTTTTTCATCAACCACGCTTTGCCAATGCTCGTTTAATTTGCGTTCTGCATTATAATAGCCTGTGCTTCATCATGTCGAGCTTTTGAACGCACACGCTCCATTTCTCTAAATTCTGGCGATGCCGCAACATGGCGGTATGCCATTATTGCTTCACTCATAAATGATACCCCCATTCTTTGCTAATTTAAAGCATCTTCCGGGATGTCGTTATTTTCGGATGTTGTGAGGATAACGGAGTAATTTTCTCTAAAATATTTTTTTGGCAGGGGTTTTGGGGTGAGAGTTACAGTTTTATCGAAGTTGCTGATATGAATGTCATTTATTTTCCAGCCCTAGATTCATATATAAACCCCTGATGCTTCTACTGCCCCAAAATAAATTACAAGTAAAGAACCGTGTTTTCCTGAAAGCAGATAATCTTCGTATAAACTCCAAATGGCATCACTATCAGTACTTTCCCCCACAGCTAAAACTATGCCACTTTTTATACCATATATATTTTCATATTCCTCTGTATAACCAAGTAATACACACTTGTCCGGGTAAAGGTCGTAACCATCCTCCATTTGGATACGTTTGTGTTCTTGGGCTATTTGTACCATTGTGCTCGTCCCCCACATCTATAGAAATCAATTTATGAACTTTGATAATATTTATACTGCATATAAAAATAAACCTGCAAAGCATTTTGAAAAGCTACGAATATAAAATTTATATTCATTAGACAAACTTTCTATAAACATGGGAATTTCATATATATCAGCAGGTTTATGGTGAAGAGCTATCATAAGCCTTGGTTTGTGGGTTTTTATAGCGATAGCAGCTCCTTTTAAAGCTTCTGTTTCAGCACCTTCAATATTCATTTTAATAAAACTTACCTTCTCTCCGTTAAGCATACTATCAATGGATGTTAGGTGAACTTCGTGCTTGCCATGTTCCGTTAACTTAGAAGATACGCCGGACATAATGTTAAATTTACGAGTTGTATCACAACTCCAAGCACCTTTGTTAATAAGTAAAACTCGTTCAAGTTTGTTATTTTCTATATTATTCAATGTTTTTTCATAGTTTGTTATATCAGGCTCCAGGGCATAAATCATTTTATGTTTACCATGGCAAAAATTATAAAAACTTTGAATATCAGCACCATCAAAGCTACCGGCGTCAACAAAAACCTCTTCCTGTTCGGGAGTAATAAAAGGCTGTTCAAAATAACCTCCACCAGGCTCATTTTCAATTGCGCATGTTTGGGGCGTACTTGCATCATATATTTGGTCATGTAAAAATCCCATTGAAATTAAATCATTATAAATCTCTACAAAAGGCTGATAAGCAAGAACTGAAATAGCAATGGCACTATTCTTGTGCAAAGCATACAATTCATTTGGTGCGACAACAGGTAAACCACAATGATTATCTCCATATACTGATGGTGAATTATCACAAAAGCCTTCAACGGGTAATTCATAAGATTTCAGCAGATGATGCGTCCATCGTCCACATGTACCTGCCCCAAATATAATAATTTTTCTATGAGCATCTTTGTTTGTAATTAACTCTTGAAGAGGTCTTGTTTTTTTACGTGTATTAAGAACCGTGCTGTCAATTATATAGTCATGTTCACCATTTACAAAATTAACGATCTGCTTAAAAATATTTTTTGATTCTAAGTCTTGTAAGTTTTCGTAAATTCGTTTTAAATCTTCTGTGCCACAGCAATTTGATGTTGAAACTGTTTTTGACATTATGATTCCTCTTTCTGTAAAGCTAATATTTTTAAGTCCTTATGTTCCATTTTAGCATAGCCGGTCAAGCAACAGTCACTTTTATGTATCCAACCGATGACAAAATGAGATCGATTGAGTGCGGATAAGTTCAAAAAAAACAGTGGCTTGATTTTAGCCACTGCTTTTCTTTTTTGTTCATTATTTTCAAGTGTTTTCAGTTTTCCGGATAAGTTGTTACCGTAACTCGTTCAATAATTACTTCTTCTAAAGGTCTGTTAGCTCCTTCAGGAGGGTTTCCATCTGTTTCTACAACTGCAATAGCATCTACAACATCCATACCGTCTATTACCTGAGCAAAAATCGTGTGCCCGGTCTGGCTCATAGATAAATCAAGAAACGGCGTACCGCCATAACGGAAATATGCTTCAATCATATCAAGTGAGTACAAATCCCTGACATAAACCCTGGCACCGTCGTAATCTTCGCCTAAAAATTCATCTTGGTTCTCGTATGCCCATTGGAATTCTTCTCGCATACCCGGGTCAAGTTGGTTATTGTGCACGATATAAAATTGACTGCCAATAGAATCAGGCAATGCTGATTGAGCCATCCCTACAGCTCCACGGAAATGCCTCAAGTGGTCTGAATATTCCGGCCCAAAACCATGCCCCCATATACTTTCTCCGCCCATACCGGTACCTTGAGGGTCGCCACCTTGGATCATAAAGCCTTCTATTACTCGATGAAAAATAACTCCGTCATAGTAGCCATCTCTTGCATGTGTTACAAAATTTTCATAAGCTACAGGAGTTTCTTCCGGGAAAAAACGTAGAGTAACATCTCCCATATTGGTGTGCAAAATAACAATAGTATCGCCGGGTTGAGGCAATGTAGCTTGCATTATATCTAAATCACCACCCGCTACAGTACCAAAACTTGGTTCAAAACTTTCAGGAGCTAAAACAACGGCTTCAGATTCAAATTCCACCTCTGCCACTTGTTCATCTGTCAAATCGCCTGCACCTACAGTACCGGCACATGCAGCTAATGCTCCTATACATAATAATCCTGCAATTGAAAATATTTTCTTCAGCATAAAAAGCCTCCTATAAATTCTGTTGTTTTACAAACTGAGGACATTGTACTCCTTGTAATGAGTTTCTGCAACAATTTTTCAAAATTTTTTTGCTATATAGCAATTCCGATTGACATTAACACGTTTACGTGTTGATGCAAGCGGAAATTGCGCCCCCTTTCACCGACACGAAGCACGTTAGTGTGAAGTGGAGGTGCTATAAATGCATAAAATTTAGAACCTGCGGATTTTTAAATATAACGTACCTTGCTTTCGTCATAAAATCCTCTAGGCTCCGGGGTTTCATCTGAAACGCCTATGGCGATTACGCAAAATGGTACACTACCACGGTCAAGCTCCAAAATACTATTAATTTCAGCCATACGAGTTTCTTTAGGATATACACCGCACCAACATGCGCCTAACCCTTGAGATACTGCTTCCATTAATATGCTATTGGTAGCTGCTGCACAATCTTGTGGAAAATAACCAACATTTATAGGCTTAACTTGGGTATGAGGCAAAGCCATTACTACAATTGCCAAACCGGCTGTCTCCAGCATTTTTGCATACGGATGAGCCTCTTTTATTGCGTTTAATTTTGCCCGATCTCTAACCACTATAAATTCCCATGGTCTTGTATTGCAAGCAGATGGAGATATCATCGCGGCTTCTAAAAGTGCTTTAACTTGCTCA
>WQVX01000170.1 GCA_009785615.1 Defluviitaleaceae bacterium
ATATGATTATTTTGAAATTGTACGGATTTTACGCGGCACAATTAACAACATGATTTCTTACACCAGTGCAATGCAAAATACTGCACCGGACTTTAGATCTCCATCCACACAAAAGACCTTTGGAGATATTTGGGCTAATTTGGATTTATTACGAGCAATAGATATTCAGCGCGTTGGTGGATTGGTACATGTAAATAATATGAGCAGAAATCGTGAACGCTCCGCTAACATTTTAGAATACGATATAGTTCGCTTTGAGATGGAACGTGATATAGCCAGAGCCAATGCAGAACATGTTTTGTTTTTGATAAAAGAAGTCTACGAGCGTGAGCAATGGGTATACCACACAGAAATGTCAGGATATTTCACTTATCACCGCTTTTCTGATTTGCACGATAATTTGATAAGAGATGTACGAGACTTTGAATTTCTTGCAAACCGACTGGACGTAGATATTGCATTCTATCAAAATCGCGTGGACGCTTTACGTGCTGCTCAAAATCAAGCTAACCCACAAGATGTAAGATTTGTAGAAGAAGCCATTCCAACGCTTTTTGAATCATTGAGGGAATGGGAAATAATTATAAACCAAACTGTTGAAGATTTTTTAACGTTAGAGCTTTATAGGGATGCAGTGCGGTTAGTGTCACCTATTGGTTTTAGGAGTGCATTTTCAGCACATCTATTGCAAATGGTATTAATTACAATGGCCGGCTCTTTTGCAGGACTTTTTCTTAGTATTTTAATTGCTCTATGTCGAGACGCATCATATGACGGATATAAACAAAAACATAAATTAATGAAAGGTAATAATTATGATTCAATCGAATAAAAATACCAATAAAACTTACGAAATTGATAAAAATGTTATGGAGGTAGAGTTACCAACTTTAAGAGGTAGCCAACGTATATATTTATTTTTTAAGCGAATGTTAGATATTGTAGGATCATTTTGCGCTTTGTTAGTGTTATTGCCATTTTTCTTGATAGTGGCTATTGCTATCAAGTTAGACAGCCCGGGATCTGTTTTTTTCAAACACGAGCGTGTAGGTAAAAGGGGACAACCCTTTAATATGTTTAAATTTAGAAGCATGGTGGACAATGCTTTTTTGAAAGAAAAAGACTTTCATCACTTAAATGATAGCACCGGCCCATTTTTTAAAATAAAAGATGATCCTCGAATAACGAAACTTGGGCGTTTTTTACGAAAACATAGCATTGATGAGCTTCCACAATTTTTAAATGTTTTTTTAGGGCATATGAGTTTGGTGGGGCCGCGTCCTCTGGTGTACAGAGAAATTAAGGAACTTCCGGGGCATGTAAAAAATTTGATTGTAAAGCCCGGTCTTACTTGTTACTGGCAATTAAGCGGCAGAAGCGATTCTTCTGCTGAGCTACGAATTGCTTTAGATGAAAAATACATAGAAACATTTAGCTTACCTGTTGATCTTATTCTTTTATTAAGGACTCCGATGGCTATGCTAAAAGGCGAAGGAGCATACTAATGGAAGAGCCGATTCGTGTTGCGCAAATAATTGGAAAAGCAATTCAAACAGGTGTAGATACTATGATGATGAATTACTATCGAAATATAGATCGTAATCAAGTTCAGTTTGATTTCTTCATGGATGGGCTTGAACCTACGATCTATGATGATGAAATTCCTGCACTTGGAGGGCGTATATTCAAGCTTCCGCCTTACGAAAAGAATATGAGAGACAACTTACGCACATTCAGAGAAATTTTGCAGAAGCATCCTTATAAAATTGTTCATAGCCATATGAACGCCCTAAGCGTGTTTTGGTTGCGTGAGGCAAAAAAAGCAAAAGTACCTGTTCGTATTGCCCATAGCCATAGTACAGCTTCACGAGGTGAGGGCTTGCGAGTAATGATGAAGTACTCATTAAGACCACTATCTAAAATGTACCCTACTCATTTGGCGGCTTGTTCTCAACATGCCGGAACATGGCTCTTTGGAAAAAATACACCTGCATTTATAATTTATAATGCTTTTGAAGTTGATAGCTTTCGATTTGACTCGACGGTTCGTGATACTGTGCGTACTGAATTGAATCTCACTGATAAATATGTTATTGGTCATGCCGGTCGATTTGTATATCAAAAAAATCATCATTTCTTGATTAATGTTTTTAAAGAGGTACTTGACTATAACCCGCAAGCTGTATTGCTTTTAATTGGTGATGGAGATTTACGAAAAGAGGCAGAAAATCAGACAAAGGCTTTAGAGATAAGTGATTCAGTTGTTTTTTTGGGTACTCGCAAAGATATGCATCTTATGTACCAAGCTATGGATGTGTTTGCACTGCCATCCAATTTTGAAGGTTTAGGAATGGTTGCCGTAGAGGCTCAAGTATCAGGCTTACCATGTTTTTTATCTGAAGCAGTCCCACGGGAAGCAGGACTGGTGAAACAAGTAACTTTCCTTCCATTAAAGATACAAGATTGGGCGGCACAAATCATTGCATTAAAACCAGATGGATTAAGCGAACAAAGAAATAATCCGCTGGTAATTGATAACTTTGATATCCAACAAGCCGCCCCTAGATTATGCGAATATTATAAAACTACGATAAAGGAGGTCACAAAGTGAAAAAAGTAGCAATTGCATCTGTTCATTGGAAGCATAATCATGGAAGTATGTTACAGTCTCTAGCCTTGCAAAAAGCGTTGTTTAATATGGAGATTGATAACGAAATCATAAATATGAATGGCTTGCATCCTGAAATCCGCAAAAATCAAATGCCCTTTTACATGCGACAAATGTTTAATTCATCGTTTATTCAGGCTAAAATGGCAAAAATTAAGTTTGAGCTGCTTTATAAAAAACGTGTGCAAGACCTTGATTCACGGAAGCAACACTTTAATGATTTTGAAAGTCACTATGTCCTTTCCCAAGCCTACAAATCTATGAGAGAAGTAAACCAAGCTTGCCAAAATTATAGCCACGTGATAGTTGGCAGTGATCAACTATGGCTTCCTATCAATATAGCGGGAGATTACTATACTTTAAACTTTGTGCCGGATAATATCCCTAAAATATCCTATGCAACCAGCTTTGGTGTAGCAGATGTTCCAAAACGGGATTATGAGAAATATCAGCAATTTTTAAAACGCATTCAACATCTTTCTGTACGAGAAGAATCAGGGCAAGCTCTTATTAAGAAATTGACAGGGCAAGAGGCAAAAGTAACTTGTGATCCTACACTTTTGTTTGATGAAAACGGCTGGGAGACACTTATTACTCGTAAAGAGGTTATAACAGATGCACCTGAAAAGTATATACTATGCTATTTTTTAGGAGGCAATAAAGCCCATCGTAACTTCGTTAAGACTCTAAAGCAACAGACAGGCTTGCCCATTGTTGCCATGATTCATATGGAGGAATATCATCCAATAGATAATCACTTTGCTGATTATGCAATTACTAATGCAGGCCCCTGTGAATTTATAAATTTGATTCGTAATGCAGATTATATTTGTACGGATTCTTTCCATGGCACTATATTTTCTCTAATTCATCACAAAAAATTTTGGGTGTTTAAACGGCATAATGATAGTTCTGCTATGTCCACAAATACCCGAATTGATTCCTTATTGGGAAGATTAAACTTGCAAAACAGGTACTTAACCGGAAGTGAAAATGTAGAAAAAGTACTTCATCAAGAGATAGATTATGGTATGATAAATACCTATTTGAGCAGCCACCGTGAGAAGTCCATGCAATTTTTAAAAAGTACTTTGGGGGTATAATTATGATTGAAATAACTGACAAAAAACTCTGTAGCGGATGTTCTGCTTGCCAAGCTGCTTGTAAAATTGGCTGTATTTCTATGCTTCCTGACCTTGAAGGATTTTTTTATCCAACTGTAGATATGAAAAATTGTACCCATTGCAAAAAATGTCTAAAATCTTGCCCTGTTCTGAATCCTAAGCCGGAAAGCTCTTGCCCACAAAAGGGGTATGTTGTCAATCATAAAGAGACTTCAATACGTGCCGAAAGCACGTCAGGAGGGGCTTTTACTCCCATCGCTCAATATATACTTGAAAAAGGGGGAGTGGTATTTGGAGCAGCTTTTGATGATAATTTTCAAGTAATCCATAGATATGTGGACAAAGCAGAAGATTTGGGTTTATTTCGAGGAAGTAAATATGTTCAAAGCGATATGAACGATTGTTATTCTGTTGCCAAAGCTTTTTTGGAGGATGATAGATGGGTATGCTTTAGTGGTACTCCTTGTCAAATTGAAGGGTTACATCAATTTTTGGGTCGAAATTATGACCATTTGATTACTGTTGACTTTGTATGTCACGCGATTCCTTCACCGTTGGTTTGGAAAAAATATCTCATATACATGAAAGAGCGTTTAAAATCTTCAACAATTATTGACATATCCTTTCGTGATAAAAGTAAATTCGGCTACCAATACCCCCATTTATCACTTACAACACCTAATAAAACTTATTACGCAGGGATAGAATCAGATCCTTTTACACGTTCGTTTTTTGAGCACCTGTCAATCAGACCAATCTGTTGTTCTTGTCCTTTTAAAAAACGCTATCGAGTCAATGATTTTACAATATGGGATTGTTTTTATCCGGAAAATTTTGATTCCGCTTTGGATGATAATAAGGGATCTACGTGTGTTTTGATCCATACTCAAAAAGGTGTTACTTTGTTTACTGAAATATTAGAAGTGTTCAAGTTTCGAGAGATTAAAGCTGATACTTTAGTCAATGGAGTAAAAGAGATGTTTTCCGGTACCTTACCAAACCCAAGAAGAATGGAATTTTTTATTGATATTAACCGGATGGATGAAAGAAGCTTTTTTAACAAATACTTTTCTTATACTCCAAAAGTTGTTTTAACCCGTTGTGCCAAAGTTATATTAGCAAAAACAAATCTTTATAAAGTAGTGAAACGGTATGCAAAAAAAGTCTGAACTTTTTATACATGTCAATTTAATATATGTTTTTTTTGTACCACTAGTTTTGTTAGGTAAATTAATTCGTTGGACTATATTATATGATGGAATGATAGGGGGTGCTATTGGTCTTTTATATATGGATATGGCAATGGGCATTGATCTTGATATAGACGAAGAAGGCCCCGGGCCAATACTGACCAACATCATTCTGTTTTTGAATAGATTTGGTGTTTCAACCTTTTTGCAATTTGAAATTATTTTTACAATTGTTTGGAATTTTATAACTTTTTTATTATTGCTAAAAATAAAAAAACATTTAACAATAATTGAAACTATATTTGTCTCACTCTCTATTATTGTACTAAATATTTTTGCTTTTACTCTTTCAAAAGAGCCAATTCAAATGCTTTATTTTTTACTCATTTTTTTTATACTATGTAAAAATAGTTTTTCCGGCATCACCAAATCAATACTATCTATTGGAGCCTTGCTTTTTTCAGCAATTACATTTAGAACATATTTTGGATTGATTGTACTTTATATGTGGGCAGCGCAGGTAATCATGCCCATTTTTATGAGCAAAAAGAGAAATTTAGTTACAGCACTTACTATGCTGCTATTGTTGAGCAGCTTAATATATTTTTCACTTCTAACTTTGGGACCTTACTTGCCGGTTATGTCCGGTGAACAGCATAGTGAGCTTGTGCGAGTAAGGCAGCAGCAGGATAGACTTGTTGCACGAACCCTCATTTCCGCCTCAACTCGAGTAGATACTTTCCCTTGGATGGCTGTAAATTACTTTTTAATTATGCTTAGATTAATGTTTCCTTTTGAGCTTCTTCCATTTGGCATTCAATTTTTTCCATACACCTTATATCAACTGGTAATAACTTATATATTTTTAAAATGCCTTGCATCTTATCGAGAAAATCCCCCATCTGTAAATTTGGCCATGTTTATTTATTTCGGTTTTTTGGCAACCAGTGGAGCATATCAGCCGGATTTTGGTTCATGGGTACGCCATTCGTCAGTATTGTTTCCAATTTTTTTAGTGATGATGAAAATAAGGAGTGTTGATATAGATACTGCAAGAATAAAGAAAGTCTATTGACATTTATCCAAACTTTGAGATAAAATTTTGGAAATTCAAGGTATGTAACGTGAGTTCGATGAATGAACCCTCATACATTAACTTAGAATAAAACCTTAGAATAAAAACTGTGGGTTTCACCCCATGTGCGTCCAATTAAGCAGAAAAGAGAAAGAAAACCTGTTAAAATAGAAACAAGATGACAATAGGGATGGAAGTAATAAAAGAATATTTACCGGTGACATGGGAAGAA
>WQVX01000171.1 GCA_009785615.1 Defluviitaleaceae bacterium
CTAAAGCTATACCACAAATAAAACAAGAACATCTATATCATGGTATCTTGAAGAAGGTATGCAGATATAGTATACTTGTGTCTGCTATGGTGGCAGGTTTAAGCCTGTGCGTGTAGGTGATGAATCTACTCACCCCTACGTGCCCGTGATTGATTTTGGTCGATCAATCGCGGTTCCGTGGCCTTTTTTAATTTTTTTAAATCAATTACTTATCTTGCTATGATGGAATTTTGTTGTTGCCATTTTCATATACCACAATATCACATAATTTGAAATATTTCAACCGTTTTCTGCATGAGCTTTAAGGCAAATATGGATATCGCTTCTTGCGCCAACCTGCATTCAACCGATGACAAAATGAGACCGGTTGCGCCCCCTTCACGTTTGTGCGAAGTGGAGGTGCTATAGTTTGTTTAGATCGGCTAATTGCTTGTCTTGCTCTTCATCAATTTTGCACAAAGCCTCATCTATCGAAAGCCCACCTTTTATAAGCTCGGCTAATTTATTTACGCCTCTTGCTTCACCTATAATTTTGCCTCTTGCTTCGCCTATAATCTTGCCTCTTGCTTCACCTATAATTTTGCCCCTTGCCTCGCCTTCAACCAGTCCATCATGTTTATACCTTTCTGCTAATGTCAACATTTTAGCAACCTCCTTATCTGCTTTAAACGTACTAAAGCTAGCTTTAAAAGCATCTGCTATTTTCTTCACAACTTCACTTTTTGGGTCAGAAATTTTCCCTAAAAGAAATGCCGCTAACTCTTCTACGGGACTTTCCGCTTTAGAAAGTTTCGTTAGGCTAACATACATTATTCCCGAAGTTGCAGGATGGTCATTCTCGGTAACTTCGTCTTTTAAAATGTAGCGCGTAAAAGTTTCACCTTGAAGGACAGCATCAACGTCTTGCGCCAGTAACCATATTTGGTTTGCCGGTTTGCCTCGGCTCTGCCCTATTCCTAGGCCAAAATAGTCTACAGAGCGTATTTCCACAGGCACATCAGGCTTTGCTCTGTTTTGAAACTCCAGATATGTTGAATCTGTTTCATCCTCTATTATTCTTAGGTCTTGATTTCTAGTGGTGTTGTCTTTACCAAGAAGATGTTTGTATTGGGTTCTTACTTTGATTTTTCCTGTAATTGTCATTATTTTTGTTTTTGGATTATAACATTTATAGGCTTCAATAATGAGATTTGTAGCCAAGCGCAAGGCTTCCCAATACTCCATATCCTCAAAAGTATAATTTAAAAATATATCATTCATAGGATAAATGGCCTTTGCGCCATCAGGCAAATCAACATAACCAAGGGGAAATGAATTTTTAGCGGCCACAATTATCCTTCTTTCCAAGCAATTTGATTTCACTTTCAATCCATCATACCATAGGCTAAGTTACTGCTCAACAAAAAATAAGATATAAATTTTATTCACCATAACACTTTCCTTACCTTGAATCCATTCCTATAAAGTGATATAGTCAATTAATAC
Source organism: Defluviitaleaceae bacterium (assembly GCA_009785615.1). Lineage (GTDB taxonomy): Bacteria > Bacillota > Clostridia > Lachnospirales > WQUN01 > WQVX01. The sequence goes on from WQVX01000171.1 coordinate 1,486, forward strand.
CAACGGGTATATTCCCGTTTCTAATTTATTTTATTCACCAACATTCTAAGACATTAATATCACAAGGAGACGCTTTATGCCTCGCAAAATTTTACTTATAGATGGACACAGTATCCTTTATAGAAGTTTTTATGCTATTCCTCTTCTTACTAATGCCCGGGGTGAATACACTAACGCTGTCTATGGATTTATGAATATCTTTCTTAAACTGCTTGACGAAGAAATCCCGGACAAAGTAATAATAGCATTCGACTTGCCGGAGCCTACCTTTCGGCATAAAATGTTTGAAGCTTACAAGGGTACACGCAAACCAACGCCCCCGGAGTTTAGTCCGCAGGTAGCCACCCTAACAGAATTGCTTAACACTATGAATATTCCCATAGCAACTTGCCCCGGCTATGAGGCAGATGATGTTCTTGGATCCTTGGCTGCAAAAGCTGAAAACTTGGGATATACGCCTGTAATCGTATCCGGGGACAGAGATATGCTTCAACTAGCCAATGATATAACAAAAATTCGCATACCTAAAACAAAAAAAGGTAAAACAGAGATAGAAGATTACCATGCTAACGATGTTTTAGAAAAATATGGTGTAACTCCAAAAGCCTACATAGATGTAAAGGCTTTGATGGGAGATGCCTCCGATAATATCCCGGGAGTACCCGGCATAGGAGAAAAAACCGCCACTAAAATAATAGTTGAATATAACTCTGTAGAAAATGCTATTACTCATGCCGCAGAAATCAAGCCCAAAAAAGCTTCAGAAAATCTAATTACCTATGCAGATCAAGCACTGTTAAGCAAAGAGCTTGCTACAATAGTTTTGGATGCCCCCATAGACTTTGACTTTGATGCCCCTCAAAAAGAAATGTGGAACAGTAATGCTTTAGCAGAGGTCAAACGCTTAAACATCAAAACATTGATTTCGCGGTTTCCAAAAAGCTTAAAATCAAATTTAGATGATGGGCCTTCACAGCTTACATTAGATAATATAACCACCGAAAATCAAATTACTGAAAAGCCAATTATTGATAAGCAATCTACCGGTGAGCAAATTGGCGATAATCTCGCTCCTATCATTGTAGATAGCAACGGTGTTGCTTTTGTTTGGGATGTAAAAAGCGCGCTCAAGAATACGCAAGAAATTTCTTTCATTAACAATAGCACAAAAATTTTTGACGGAATGCTTGCCGCTTATTTGCTAAACGAACCCGCAAATGAAATGTCATCACAAGAAATAGCTGACGCTTACCCATCATTGCGCCTTCGTTTAGAAGAAAACGACCTAGCTTATCTTTATGATGAAATAGAGTTGCCTTTGGCCTTTGTACTTGCAGATATGGAGCATTACGGCATAAAGGTAGATAAAGATGCTTTAATATCTTATGGGCAAGCCCTTGATGTTCAGCTTGATACCTTAACAGGAGAAATTTATGAACTCTCCGGCGAAGTTTTTAATATTCAATCTCCTGCACAGCTTAGCGTTGTTTTATTTGAAAAGCTTGGCCTAAAGGGTTCAAAAAAGACAAAATCAGGCTACTCTACCGCAGCGGATGTACTGGAAGCAATTCAACATACGCACCCGGTTATCCCTAAGATCTTGTCCTACCGTACCCATGCAAAACTTAAATCTACCTACGTAGACGGCCTGCTTCCTTTAATAGATCCTGTAGATTCTCGCATTCGTTCCACTTTTAATCAGGCTCTTACCACCACGGGACGTATATCCAGTGCAGAGCCTAACCTGCAAAATATTCCTGTGCGTATGCCCCTTGGTCGTGAGCTTCGCAAAGTTTTTGTACCTGAAAATGATGACTACATTTTTATAGATGCAGACTACAGCCAAATAGAGCTAAGAGTACTTGCCCATATGTCCGGCGATAAGGCGTTAATTGACGCTTTTAATCAACAACAAGATATTCATAAACTAACGGCTTCCCAGGTATTTCATACTTCTTTGGATGAAGTGCAGCCCTATCAGCGTCATGCCGCTAAAGCGGTCAACTTTGGCATAGTCTATGGAATAAGTGCTTTTGGGCTTTCTCAAGACTTAAACAGCACCAGGCAAGAAGCTCAAATGTATATTGAAGGATATTTTAGGCAATATCCTCAAGTAAAAGTCTTTATGGATAATACTATTGCCGAAGCAAAAGAAAATGGGTACGTTAAAACCATATTTAACCGCCGTAGACTTTTGCCGGAGCTAAACTCTTCAGTTCACAATACACGCGCCTTTGGAGAACGTGCTGCTATGAACATGCCCATACAGGGAACAGCGGCAGATATTATAAAAATTGCTATGGTACGCACCTCTGCCCGCCTTAAATCTGAAAATTTGGAATCCCGGTTAATCTTGCAAGTTCATGATGAACTTTTGCTGGAGGTAAAAAAGAGTGAAGCTGATGTTGTCCGCACTCTTTTAAAAGAAGAGATGGAAAACGCTGCACAGCTATCCGTGCCATTAGAAATAGAATTACATGAAGGAGTCACTTGGTATGACGCAAAATAAACCTGCCAAATTGACAATTGGCGTAACCGGAAATAGTGGCAGTGGAAAAACTACCGTAACTAACCTGCTGGTAACTTGCGGAGGCTATGCAATAGATGCGGATATTACAGCTCATAAGGTAATGGCACAAGGGCAGCCTGCATACAAAAAAATTATATCTGCCTTTGGCTCAAAAATCTTGGAACAATCAAGCCAAGAGATTTCCCGAAAAAAATTGGGTGCAATAGTCTTTAATGATATCGAAAAAAGAACCCAACTGGAGAGCATAGTTCACCCATTAATAAGTGATAAAATTATTGCAGAAATTAAAACAGCCACCGAGTCTATCGCCCACTCTTTTATAATAATAGATGCAGTGTTGCTGGTGGAATCCGGGATGCATCATTTCTGTAACAGCCTATGGCTTATAACAGCAATCCCGGAAAATCGTTTGGCTCGTATTATCGTTCGCGACAATCTATCGCAAGAAATGGCCGAAAGTAGGATGCGTAATCAGCGAGATACTACAACCATAGCCAATATAGCCCAAGTAATAATTCATAACGACAGGGACATAAAAACTTTAGAGGCTCAAGTTAAAACAGAGCTTAAAGCAACACAGAGGGATAACCAATTATGCTAAAAAGGAATAGAAGCAAGATACTTCTATCATTAATTTTTTTTGCAATTTTAACGTGTATCGTTGGTATTATATTAGTGCAAATTCGTTTTCCAATACGTCATTTGGATGTGATCAAAGCCAATGCCGGAAATTTTGAACCTGCCTTTATATTAGCCGTAATACATGCAGAAAGTTCTTTTAGACCTTATGTAGTGTCTCATCGCGGAGCTATGGGACTTATGCAAATCATGGAACCAACAGGCATATGGTTAGCTCAACTAATGGGTAAAACAGATTTTGAAGCAGACCAGCTTTTTGTACCGGAAACTAATATAGTCTTGGGTACCTACTTTCTAAACTGGCTATGGCGTTACTACGATGGCGATATTACCCTTATATTAAGCGGTTATAACGCAGGAATAGGCAATGTTAACCGTTGGCTGGGAGACGAACGTTTTTCTAAAGATGGCGAAACTTTATATTATATCCCCTTTTGGGAAACGCGCACCTATGTACAACGGGTAGAACGTAATAGGCAAATTTACGAGTGGTTATTAAAAATATACGGTTTGTTTAGCTAAGAAAGCGAGCCTCCAATGAAAATAAAAAAAATTAGAAACATATTATTCACCATTATGTTGTTATTAATACTATCAAGTTGCGTAGATTTTAGTAATGAACCAATAATCCCACCACCCTTACCTACCCCGGAGCCAACCCCTGTTCCTGTACAGGAAATTGTGCCTACAGCGGGCGGTACTTTGCAACTATCTATGCGCCCACCGCAAACCTTCAATCCATTACTTAATGAAGATGCAACAGTAGCCAGGGTTCTTCAGTTAATACACGAGCCTTTAATAACCTTTGATGAAGAACTGCGCCCCGTCCCTCACCTGGCCTCTTTGGAATTTGCTTTTAATGGTGCAAGTGTAGTTGTAACTATCCGCGAAGATGCATTTTGGAGCGATGGCAGCCCGGTAACGGCTGCGGACATGATATTCTCACTAAACACTTTACGTGGAGCACCAAATTCAGTTGTCTATAAAAACAACATAGCCAATTTTGCAGGATGGGAAGCTATTTCTGACAATGCTGTACGTGTCACATTTCGCACTATAAATGGTGGGTCTGCATATGCATTTAACTTTCCGATTATACCAAACAGAGCCACCCCTATAGGAAGCGGGCCTTTTATGATAGATTATTATAACAGTACAGAAATACAAATGGCTCTAATACACAATCCATACACTTTCCGTACCCGTCCTTATATAGAATCAGTTCAGGCCATGATCATACCCAGCAGAGAGACAGACATTCACGCCTTTGATCGCGGTCTCATAGATATTTACTTAGCAGAAGTTGCAGCATGGGCACGTCATCATAGTATAAAGCCTGTTAGATTTTCGCAACAGCAATCCATGCTTTATGATTTTATTGGCTTTAATTTTGCCAGATCAATACCAAGCCAACCCCAATTTCGGCAAGCAATAGCTCATGCACTCAATGTTGAATCTATGGTTTCGGATGTATTTTTAACCCACGCTATAGCCGCAAATTCTCCAATACATCCAAATTCTTGGTTGCATGAACCAAACATACCTATCTATGAATATAATATGGATACAGCC
>WQVX01000172.1 GCA_009785615.1 Defluviitaleaceae bacterium
CCGGAGGTGCTGAAACTTCTGTAACAGTGTAGCTTCCGGCAGGTAAATCAGTGAAAACAACGTAACCGCCGGAACCGGTTGTAGCAGTTCTGTCAATGGGGATACCGCAGTATGACATGCCTTGTATGCGGAAGGTAGCACCTGCCAGCAGTTGACCGCCTTCGGCGTTGGTTCCGGCACGCTTGTAGACTACTACTTCTCCCCACGGATAGTTCTCGAAGGTGATCAGGATGTGGTTGTCGTTTTCTTCTTGGGTTATAACGTAAACACCTTCGTCCGGGCTTTCAACAAAGACATTTGGCGGCAGGATCCAAAACCCATAGGACGTATGCTGAGGAAGCAGGGAATATCCGTCCGGGGCGCGTTCTTCTTCTACTATATAAAAGCCGAACGGAAGCCCTTCAAGTGTCCAAACGCCGTCTATTACGGTACTTACAATATCGCCGGGTACGGCTGTGGTAGCCCCGGCTGTAAGCACTTGGGATACGTTGATCCCTGTATTATCTAGCTCCCATAGTTGACCGTCTCCGGTAACGACTTGGTGGCTGCTCATGCCTCGAAGCCTCATTAATGCCCCGGGGATGTTCTCGCGAGTTAAGGCATCTATTTTTTGGATTCTTACCGGGGGGCGTGGGATTGGCTCTGGTGAAGGGGATGGTTCCGGGGATGGTGACGGTTCTGGGGATGGTGATGGCTCTGGGGATGGTGATGGCTCTGGATACGGTTCAGTCTCATCCCAAATATACGCAGCACTAGCAATCATACCCGGAATATAGAAAACTATATCTTGATACCCGGTTGGATTGTTAAGGTTTTGCGCCCTAAACACTGTACCTGCCCATTGATTTAGCAATCCTACAAGTTCTACTCGGGCTGTTTGATTTGGCTCATATACCCTTATTTGAAAATTTGTAGCACTTTCAAATACATTTGTAGGAACGGCTGGAGCTGTATATTCTCTTCCACTAACAAGTAAAGTTGCCCCACCTGCCGGAACATCAGCCCATCTAAATGTGAATGGGTTTTCGTCTCGGTTGGTTCTTCGGTTAAAAGTAACATTAAACGCTGGTGAATCTGGAGTATCGCCTGACGCATTGGCTTGCCTTTCACCATTAACAGCGATAGCTGGCCTGGTTTCATTAAAGTTAGAGTTAATAGTTCCGTTTTGGATAGCATTTACTTGGTTCTGGGTTGTCTGATCCATGTTAAATGTCCAGCCCGGATTTGCGGCTCTTGCTACAGCGGTTCGAGTTGTATAGACGTTCCACATAATATCTGCATCGGTATTTAATGTCCGATCAGAAAGATATGGGTTTACAGGTGCTCCATATCTCAAAGCTGTAGCTACTCCGCTAGGCCATGGAGAAAGGCCGGTGATGGAATAATTTGTGTTAGAGCTACGACTTTCGGGGCCGGGCAAGTTAGGTTGTGCGCAAAACCCTTCAAGCTCTAAAGTAACGCCTCTTTCCTGTATTACTACAATATAGCGAAGAGGGCTTAGAGTAACGTTACCACCACCTGCATTATATTGTACTGTACCTGGTGGTGTCCAGCCGCCTATTACGGATTGATCTGCTATACTTCCATCAGGATGCCCAGAGAATGCAACTATTAAATCTGCACTTGGGTCAATCGTGACTGACCCTGCCCTAGTCATTGGAGAAAAAGCGGCAATATCCTCAACAACAGGCACTATATTTATTATCCTGTCATCATCCAATGCTACAGGTATCCCATCTATATGAATGTATCTTGGGATATCTAAAGTTACTTCTTCTCCATCAATTTCAACAATAGCAATACCTGTAGCAGTTACTTCCACTTCTTCACCTAAAATAGTGGCAGTAAAAGGCTCTGCTATCGTGGTATAGTTTGCATCCGCTGGTGTAACGGTGGCGTTAGCAAGTACCTCAGTGGGTACTGCACCAAACATAGTTAAAAAAGATAAAAACAGTGCCATAATAGACTTAAACTTATTTCTTGTCAACTTTCTCATGTTGCCTCCTTATTTGTTTTTTTGTAATGGGTTTTTATAATTTGATTCACTAAACAGCATATTTTACATGGGTACCACCCCTTTCAATCAATAAAAAAACAGACATGTCTGTCTGCTAAAATCGTATTTATGACAGTAACTCCAATTTTGGCAAAAATGATAAATCTACTGCTATCTGACATTTTGCTTTGCAAATCTGGAATATTTCTTTGTAATGCGTTCCTTTTTCTACTTCTGCGGCAATGACGTTTTCAATCATGTGTTCCAGCATATCTATTGCCATAAGATAACGATATGGTAAATAATCACGCATGTCGCTGTTAATCTTCAACATACTGTTTATTAATTTTGCATACGTCAAGTAAAGTTTGCTGTAATTTGTACTACCCTGCTGTATTGCAAGGGGAATAAGTTTATCTCTTATGGTATCAGTTTCTTTTTGATGAGCCTCTTTTCCTGTTATCCTTGCCGTTTGCCAATTTGCAGAGAATTTTTCACGGATGTTATCCTCAAAATATTCTATACGAGCAATCAAAGCTTTTCTTACAATCTTGCTTTCTCTTAGCAAAACTTGTTTTGCTTGGGAAGTTGTAAGTTCAAACATTGGACGTTTTTGATTTTGCTTATCCTTGTAATAGCCGCCCAAAATTTCTTGGGCGGCTATTTCTTCTGAAAATTCATCACGGATGATCCCAAGTAAAGTATCGTGCCGCATTTTGGTTTTGTTTTCGGCTTCTTCTCTGAACAAATTAATTTGTTCGACAAGTTCAAGAGATGTCACTATCATTTTTCCTTTTTTTAGCACTACCAGTTCATTTTTCATGATGTACCTCTTTCTAAATAATACCCCTCTATTTTTATGGCATAAGAAAAAGCACAGGGAAAGGGATACCTGCGCTTATACGGTTGTATACGCTGTTCTTATGCTGTAAAAGCCTTTTGGCTAGTACACAATTAAAAAAGACAACCGATAAAACTCGGATGCCTTTAAATTTATATAAGAATTAATTATCTTTCAAATTCAGATTTACTCTACCATTTGCCATAAAGCCCATGGAATACCTATTCCAAATGTTGATGGAGATGCACCTACGCCAACACCTATATATACAAGATCACTTCCAAAACTATTACCTCTTAACCCACTAAGAATAAAATCCCTGTGTCCTGAAGAATCCATCCATCCTAAAACTGCACTCCTTGGACTTCCAGCACCTCTAAAAAAATTTTCACCAGCAAACCTAACATTTAGTCCTAGATAATGTGCAAAATCAGTATGTTCAAGTCCGTTTACAGGTGATCTATGTCCGCCAGCAAATCTATTACCAGTTCTTATTTGATACGCTACAACTTCGTCTGTGCGAGTTCTTGCAACATGCGCTAACTCAGGATGGTATATCAAAGGTGGCAAATCGTATTCTTTACGTATCTCGTTTACTAGGCGAATAACCTCAAACTCAAGTATTGTTTGCACATCCTCTGTAGAGAGTTGCGGAAACATATTCACCAAAGCCCCAACAGAAACGCTAGATATCTGAACGGCGTATACTATTTCAAGAGGAACATTTGACCAAAAATTTCTATTCTGCTCATCCCATATCGCAGTGGAAGAAGTTACTCCAGTTGCTCGAATTTCATTTGGATGAAGAGGGTTCAAAATTGTTATAGTTTCATCCACTATCGGATAGAATGAAGAATCAACTGTCTCTGATCTACGTGGCTGTGAAACAACTCCATCAACCAATACAACCTTTTGCGCTCTGGCAGTAACAACATCACTTCCATGATATCTAAACTCCATAGTTATGTTCATATCAGTAAATACCCTGCCGGAATATTCATCAAAAAAGCTACCTAAATTATAAACCCTGTCTCTGCCCTCAGCACAACTAAAAAACATCATACCAATATCAGTAAACCTTGCAATAAACTCAGCTCTATTCTTCACTCCATGGGGATGAATAGTTATTGTAGGTTCATACCCTACAGTTGCCGCATGAACATCTACAGAAACACCACTAAAACTTCCAACTGTAATAACAGCCGCTAAACCCATACCTATCAAGTTTTTTAACCTGTTTCTTAACATTTATACCACTCCTTCTTTTATGTATTCACTCACCTTATTAGTAACAGTTATTTTGATCACTTATATTACCAATATTGTAACATATTTCTATTGAATATGCAAGTCTTTTTTCTTCAAAAAGTCTGTAAATTAGCGTTTTTTATGGTTTTTGCATTCTGTTTGTTTTTAATTGCATCTGTTTTCACAGGATATGTAAAACCGCCGAATAATCAGCGGTTTGCATATTATAGTCTGTTTGCCATGTTTTTGATTGCATTATGCGATATTCAATTGGTATACTGTACCGATATTCCATTAATGTTCTGAGTTATCAGATAATCTGCAAAATGCGTAGAAGATAAGTTATCAGTAATATTAGACAAAGAACCAAATCTAACACTATGCCTTTAACCGTGATGATCCCCTCTTCTATATACTCCAAAGTGCCTTGTATTCTTTTGTGCAGAAGAAAGGCAGGACACAAAATAAGGTACGCACTTAGCAATAAACAGCTTATTGGAATTAATTCAGTATAGCCGATAAGATCAGATAAACTACGCAGTGTCATCATTAATATAAACATGGCAAATATCCCTTCTAAACTTTTTATACTATGATTGGAGCGTTTTTATGGATTTGTTAGGACAAGTAGTAGGTGTAATTTTTTCTGCGGCAACAGTTTCAAAAATTATTGATTATCATTACATTCAACAACACTAGACCGCAAATAATCATGTCTAATATTATACCTATAACTATAAAAAACTCCTCGTCAGTCAATTCCAGTAGCATACCTTTTATTTTCATTCTTATAAGGACAAAATTACCTAAGATGATATAAATACTCATTAACATATAGCTTACTAGAATTAATTCAGACCAACCAAAACTCCGCAACATTAGCATTAATAAAAACATGGCAAATATCCCTTTCTAAACTTTTTATACTATGATTGGAGCGTTTTTTATGGATTTGTTAGGACAAGTAGTAGGTGTGATTTTTTCAGCAGCAACCGTTTCAAAAATTATTGATTATTACATGCAACCTAAATTGTCAAAAGAAAAAGCGGAACACTTATTTGATTCTTTTTTAGTGCTATTTCAAAAGGAAGTTGATCCATTCTTGTTTCAGCCCGTTACTGAAAAAAACATCAATGAAATACATAACATGTGCAACTCTTTGATTATTCACATAGAATCAAATCCTAAACTAAAATTTTTGTTGCCTAGTAAATTTTTAACAAATTTGTATTGCCTCTCAACAAATTTACATGAAAATTTAGTAAATCTCATTATTTATAAGAAAGATCTCAAACAGACTAATGAGATATTTGTGTATTTTTCTAAATATTACTATAACTTAATTAAAGACACTCAAAGAGGGCTTGGCATACATGCTGAGTATTTTCCTTATCATGGATTCAGCCTACAGAAAAGCTATAGAAAGGTTAGCTGGAGATTTTTATTTATCAATCTATTACTTATATCCGGGCTTATCGTATGCCTCTTATATATTGTAGTTTTTATGATTTTGGCTGTTACTACACTGTTGCCTATACTAACAAGCCAGGCATAAGCCGAACCATATTAATAACTCTGCTGTCACTGCTTCCGACTCTGTCGCTACCTGCAAAAACGTGTATAGGTGCTATATCCCGGCCATGAACAGGTGAAAAGTAGAACGTCCATGTAACTTCATTAGAATCACTGCTTGTTGAAGATGCTGCTGAAAGAACACTGGGTCTACCGGGGATAGCGATATCCACCCATTCTGCGGCTGTGTTTGTAATGACAGTGACACGAACCCTGCCATCACTTACCATTTCTGCCCAAGTATCTCTGATAGATGCAGATTCATTGCGCACATTAATTCTTACCCTTTGCATATCATCATGGTTATTGTTTCTCGTACCTGCAAATACTGACACTTGCTGGCCTTCTTGTGGACGTACCTCTATAGTCCATGTTATAACTGTTGAGGATGAAGATTGCCGTCTTGCGTTTACTCGTCTGCCGTCTACCTCTGCCCAAACGTGAGTTGTATCGCTGTTAGTGCGGACGGTTATGGTTGTTGAATCTCCCTGAATTATATTTTCA
>WQVX01000173.1 GCA_009785615.1 Defluviitaleaceae bacterium
AACAATCCAATCAGTGTGTAATTGGTGACAGTTAAAAACAAAATATAAATGAAAGGAGACTCTAAAAATGGAAAAAAACACTTTACTAGAACCTATCATTGATTTAATGTGGGAGCCGGAAGAAGCTGTTACAGCAATTGCACCACAGAATTGGCTATGGTCAGGTTGTAGCGGTAATGGTCTCCCTAGTGGTGGTCCGGATCATGGCCCTCAACGGCCAAATGTATTAGCCGGATGTTAATAATCCAGTAAACGCCACAGTATCTCAACCCAAGTTCAAATGTTGTACTTGGGTTGGAGTATTTACACTAATTAAACTTAATCATTGCAAATTACATGGAGGCTTGCACATGGCTCTTATTTTCAACAACCTGATAATTAACAAAAACTCAAATAGATTCCAGCCGTTTTTATTTAACCTTGTATCAGGTAGAAGAAAATTGCTAACCGCTGATGAATTCAAAATTATTTGCTCTATAATGACAAAACAAAGTGATTTTAGTTTAAATCAACCTAACCAATTTAATCAAACTGAGCAAATGCTATTTGATAAACTAAAAGCAGAGAAGCAATTTTTCACCGATGAAGATCGCAACATTATTGAAGCTAAGATATTGAAAGCGGGTTATTTTGATATTGATTACAAACAAGCTGATGAATTTACTTTTACAATTGAACTTACAAGAAACTGCAATATGCGTTGTGTCTATTGTTATATAAAGCCATACATAAACAATAACATGTATTTAACCAAAAATCACATAGATGCAATTTATAATTTTTATCATACTTATTCAGACGACCCGGCAAAAATTGATACAACCCCAATCATTGGTATAACCGGCGGAGAGCCACTATCTAATGATGAAACTGTAGAGCTAATTAACTACATTGTATCAAAATGGCCGGAATCTAAACTGAAATTATTAACCAATGGCGTTAATTTGTTGAAATATTACAACAAACTACCACTCAAATCTATTGAAAGCGTTTCTGTTTCATTGGATGGCCCTAAAGAAATTCACCTTGAGAGGCGTTATCATGGACTAAGTCCGGAAGCAAAAATTTATGATGATATAATCAAGGGCATTAAGATATTATTAGAAAATGAGATTGCTGTTAAAGTTAGTAGCGTTATTGATAAATCTAACTACCATCATTATAAAGAACTTATGAACTTACTATTTCGTGAAAACATAAGTTGTTCACCACTCTTTGAACATGATTTTGGGTTAACATTGGACTATTCTCATCCGTTGGATATAGATTGTAATTTCAACACTAAAGAAGATGTGTATAAAATCAAAGACCATTTTTTTGATTTAGGAATGAGGATGCAACCATTATTTCTTAGTTCATCAAAATTATTTGAAGCTCTTGGCAGATCTAACAATGAACCTATGATTCCCAAGCATCAAAGATGCAATAGCAGTTTTCTTGCAAATTATTATTTTGCTTGTGATGGTAATGTATATTTTTGTGACTGCGTAGATGATGGAAAAGGGGTAGTTGGCACTTACTTCCCTAATATTTCGGTAGATAAGGATATAGTTTCTAAACTTCAAAACCGTAGTACCATGAATAACGATAAATGTCGCATTTGCCCATATAAATTTGTTTGCTTAGGCGGTTGTTTGCTTTCAGCAAGAAAACAAAATAAAGAAATGGTCTGTGGAATCTATGAAGATGAAGAAATTCTTGATAATTTAGAGTTCAATTATTACTGGATAACAAACTAATGAGGAGGCCATCATGAAACTGATAAACCACATAATACCCGTAGACATAGGCAATAACAAAAAACTTATAATAAATTCACTTAATGGAACAATGGATAAAATAGACATATCCACCTATAACATAATTGTTAAATGGCAAAATCAAAATGAAATTACTCCTATTGGCGAATTAGAAACTTCCCTCTTTGAAAATCTTCAAGCAAGAGGATATATCGTAAATAACGAAATAGAGGAAACCGGCAAAAAAAGAGAAATAATAAATACGCTTAGAGCCAACGACAACAAAGCAAGAGAAAGTTGCAGACATTTAACTTTTGTAATGACTTACGATTGCAACTTTAGATGTCCTTATTGTTTTGAGGGGTTAGGAAATCCCCAAAAAAATGTTATATCCCCGGAATACATTGATGCCGCTTTAAAATTAGCCAATAACTTAGAAAGTATTGGATTATTTGGCGGAGAACCTTTGTTGCCCAAAACAAAAAACGCTGTAGAATACCTTATCTCTAAAGCTCCTAATAAAACATACAACATTACTACAAATGGATACTACCTTGAAGAATTTTTTGAATTACTTTCACCTCTTAAAATTGCTTTTATAATGGTAACTCTTGATGGGGAAGAAGCAACTCACAATAGCCGCCGATATTTAGCAAATGGCAATCCAACCTTTCAAAAAATAATGGCAGGCATACATAAATATTTAGAAAATGATATACCTATACGAATTAGAATGAATTTAGACGAAAACAACCTAGAAGAATCCAATAGATTAAAACAGCAATTGATGAAAAAATTTGCCATGCATCAAGACAAGCTGTCTTTTGAAATATCAGCAATGATGGAAATGAATTCAAAAGAAAAGCTGGAGATAAACAAAAAGCTGTTTAATGAAGATAAAAAATATAGCTATGAAGAACGTGAAAAAAATAATACTTATTGGGGGCGAAACAGCCCTATTGTAAACGCTATAACTGTGGGTTCAAAAATAAGACCTACATATAGCTTTTGCCAAGCACATAGCAATAATTTTTTGGTTGACCCCTATGGTTATATATACCCATGTTTACCCTCCGTTGGCGTGGATGCTCTTGCTATTGGCAAGTATTATCCCCAAATTAAGTTTAACGAAAACAGCATTTTCAACCGCAATATTGAGAAAATAGAAGAATGCCAAAACTGTATATATTCCTTGCTTTGTGGCGGCGGTTGCCCCTTAAAGCTAGATAATTACGAGAATTTCTATAAACCGGAGTGTAATTCAATTAAAGACCAAATACACAACTATTTACCCATGTTTTATAATACCCAAAAAGCAGGTGAAGCTTAAATGCGCGCATTATTAATTGCCGATATTGAAGGCATTATAGGCGTTTATGACTTTATTAACGAATCTGAAAAAAGTGCAGACTTGTATACCCAAGAAATTGAGATTTATATTAAAGGGTTACTAGCCAATGGTGTTTCTCATATCACAGTCTGCGACGCCCACAACAAAGGTGATATGATAAAATCAAGCATAATTTCAAAAAATATTGATTTGATTTCCGGGACTCGAAATGTTTCATTTGAAGAACAATATGATTTTGCAATTATGGTAGGTTATCATGGCATGGAAGGTCAACCGGGGATACACCCACACACCTATCGTTTTGATATTAAAGAAATTCTTGCAGACGGGGTTCCCGTTGGAGAAGTAGAAGTAATTTGCAGATGGTTAGGTAGTCATGGGATTCCTGTGATATTAATAACAGGCGACAGAGAAGCAACCTATGAGGCCAATTATTATAATCCTTACAGGGCTACATGTTGCACCAAGAGTTTGTTTCAAAACAAATTTATTGACCATCAATTTTTGTATGATAAATTGCTTTGCAGCATTGACGCAGCATTAAATCTGGAAAAAAATCTGTGTTTATCTCCTGATACAAATACCATCACTGTAGAATTTTATAACCCGGATATTGTTAGTATGCTTGAGGAATATGAAATAATCGAAAATAAATTGATTTTTAAAAACTGTGCAGATTTTGAAAATTCTGTTACCTCACTTGCATTACGACTTAATGAAATTAATTTGCATATTATTGAGGTTAATACAGCATTTTTAAATGAAATGCGCAAATATACAAAGCATTTATCTAAAAAAGCTTTAATGAATTCCGGCATAGCACAGCATCTCACCAAAAACAGATATTTTCTTGATGAAGCTGCAAAATGTGAAATTAGAAAAGTAATTGATGAGTTAGTAAATCCATGAAAGTCTTATTTTTTTGTAAAAAATATATGTTTAAACATAAAATCACTCTCATTGTATATTTGGCCATAACTATTACAGTATCTTGTATAAGTATAATATCTCCTTTCGTAATAGGAAATTTTTTAGATGCGTTAATAGAAGGCGGTGATATTGGTGTTATTGTTCGCTTTTGTGTGATTTTTGGCGGACTGAGTATAGCCAAGCTATTAATCGGATATATCACATCGGTAATGTATATAAAAGTTCAATCAGACATAAGCTATAGCTTAAATATGGACACAATTAAACATTTGCAAAATCTTTCTTTATCTTATACTAATAATAAAGACAGTGCTAACCTAAACCAACGTGTAAACATTGATGCTGTAGAAGTGATAACATTTTCTATTAATCTCCTAAGCCAATTCATTACAAACTTGGTATTACTTTTTATACCTTTTTTTATTTTGCTTACTATGAATATTGTAGTAACTTTTCTTTTAGTGGGTTTTTTATTGATATATGCTGCTTTGTATTTTATATTTAAGAAGCCTTTATACAATGCGAATTTTGCTCTTAAAGAGTCCTATAATAATTTTTTTGCAAGTTTATACGAGCAACTAAAATATATAAAACAAATAAAAATCAACAGTATTGGAGCACAGATCAATCAAAGAGCGGATAAAAACTTTGAAGAATTTAGAAATAAATCTATAGGCAAGCAAAAAATAAATTATATTTTTTCCGGATTAGCCGGCTTTACAAGCACCATAGCACAAATTGTCTTATTTGTTGTAGGTGGCGTGCAAATATTAAGAGGTAACTTTACAATAGGAATGTTTACTGTGTTTTCAAGCTATTTCAATATGATAATTACCTCAAGCAAATATTTTTTTAGCTTGGGTGCCGTCTATCAGCAATGTCTTGTTTCACTTAACAGACTTGAAGAAATTTTTCTCCAAATTCCTGAAATCAACGGAAAGACAATATTGCAGGATATAAATGAAATTTCTTTTAGCAACCTTAGTTTTACTTATGGCTCACACATAATAATAAAAAATCTCAATGAAAAATTCAAAAAAGGCAAAATATATGCCATAGTTGGGGAAAATGGTACAGGAAAATCTACTTTAATAAACTTGCTTATGGGTTTACATATAAATGAATACGAAGGAAACATAACATATAACAAAATAGATATTAGAGACATTGATATGGTAGAAACTCGCAAAAAAATGATTGCATTTACAGAACAAGAACCAATGATGATTAAGGGTACAGTAAACTTTAATTTGACATTTACAAACGAGGGTACATCAATCGTAAACAATGCGCAATTTGAAGAATATATCAATATTTTAAACTTAGGTTCTTTTTTCTCAAAAAAACACCTTGATTTTGAAATGAACGAAGCCGGTTCTAATACATCGGGTGGTGAAAAGCAAAAAATTTCAATTTTAAGGGCTTTACTTAAAAACGCCGATGTATTAATTTTGGATGAACCAACTTCTGCACTGGATGACATTACAAGTCATAAATTTATAAATTATCTTAAAAATATAAAAAATAATAAAATCATTATCATTATTACTCATGATGAATTTATTAAAAGTCAGTGTGATGCAGTAAAAAATCTCCACAACAGTTTAGAGCCTGTTTAAAATCCTAATCTGTTCTTTGAATAAATCTGACCTCCAACCGGTGACAAAACGAGACCGGTTGCGCACTACTAATTTCCGCTGTTTATCATTGTTCAACGGTATTTTTTAGTGAATTTACTCGCGAAAATTATCAAATACAGCTTCTAAATCTGTATAGCTTCTCACCACTTCGCAGAAATAAAAAAACCGCCTAAATTCTAGGCGGAAATACGTACTTGCAAAATTTACAAGTACATGTTACTATCTGTTTACAAGTTTAGCTTGCTGTAGCACAAGATACTCGCTACAGCGTTCGGAAAGTGTGACTCAAACACCAACCGACGCTTGCAGGGATGACGTTCGACATCATCCGCACACAAACACAGGAAACCTATCGCTGTAGCAATAGGCATTATACTCTATTTCCGCTTGTAGTACAAGAAAGGCGCGAAAA
>WQVX01000174.1 GCA_009785615.1 Defluviitaleaceae bacterium
ATCGATACCTAATCCACCAAATGTCTTTACCCTTGAAATAATTATTGATAGATACTCTCCACCAAAACGAATTTTCATAGATCAAGTACAGGTTCAAGATAATGCAGGTAATAATCAAGTATATCGTTTAAATCCTTCTCAATGGGATTTAGATAGAGGCATTTTACCTTTACCTGATGATGTGTATTTTCGAGTCCTTAACTACATTTCATCTGACCTCGCCACAAACACAGCTAACCAAAACCTGATTAATGATATTTTAGCCCAGCCGGATGATGCATTAATCGTCATTAACTACGATACAGGCGCAAATATCTCTGCTGATGTTTTTGAAGCAATAAGAGGGACAGACAGAACCATTGTCCTACAGCAAGGCAATGGCATCGAATGGGTGTTTAACGGAAATGATATTACCTATCCAAAGAACATATATGCAAATGTGCAACTTAGCCCATTGGATCAATTTACAGGCAGTAACTCCAACCTTATAGAGGATATAATGCAAGATGCCCCTGCTATGGTATTAAGTTTTGCAGATAACGGAGTCCTGCCCGGCAGAGCCACAATAAGGATTATAGCCGATTTCACTTTTAGAAGCGTCATTGGAATTGATAACTTATACGTTTATCATTTTGACCGAACAAATAACAAACTTGTTCCAATTGCTGCAAATTTGAATGTTTCTGAAGTTGATGGATTTCTTGAGTTTGTGATCTATCATAATACCGATTTTGTAATTACAAACGGCTCTATTGATGGCGAAACCCAAGAAAATGATAACGACAATGATAACGAAAACGACATCACTAACGATAATGACTATAGCCAAAATGACATCAATAATGACAATAATCAAAATGACATTGGCAACAATCAAAACAACGACCAAGGCAATCAAAATAATGCCCCTCCAAGTAACAACCGGAACAATAATTTTGATAGCGGCAGTGATAGTGACAGCGGAAGCGACAACCGCACTCCGGCCTATACGCACAGCTTCATTAATGGCAACACTTTTACACTAGGTACAAGCAATCCGCTTGTTTTTCGTGTTGACAGGCAATACAACCAATTTGTAGATGTGCGCGTAAATGATGAACGCCTTGTACGTGGCGAGGATTTTACTGTTAGGGCAGGCTCTACCAGAGTTACATTGCTCCCTGAATTCCTTGAAACTTTAGCCCCCGGAAGGCATAGATTAACCGTAGGTTTTACAGGTGGCGTGAGAGTAAATGCAAACTTTACTGTTAGGGCGGCGGCTGATTCAGAAGAATCTGAACAGTTAAATGAAACAGAGTCATATGTATACTATGAGTTTTATGCATACAATGACTATGTTGAGGGAATTGAAGATGCTGACTACTCACAAGCGGGAGATGTTAACCTTCTTGATCAAGTAGTTATACCACCTACACCTCCAATTTCACCCCCAAATCCTCCGCAATTTATAAATCCTTTTGCGGATGTTAACCAAGCAGACTGGTTTTATAATGATGTAGCTTTTGTCTACTTACTTGGACTTATGACAGGCACAGGCAATAACCAATTTAGTCCAAACACAAATGTAACAAGGGCAATGGTGGTACAAGTGCTTTACAACATGCAAAACAGGCCAAGTGCAGCAGGCATGGATATCCCATTTTTTGATGTAGCAGGGGGGCAATGGTACACACATGCTGTAGCATGGGCAAACCATAACAGCATAGTATCAGGCTTTGATGATGGCTCTTTCCGTCCCAACGAATACATTACAAGAGCACACTTATCCCTTATCCTATCCAACTACGCCCGCCTTACAGGAATGCAACTGCCTAGCCTAAGACCATATCAAAACTTTACAGACGATGCCGATATCAGAAATTACGCCGGGGAAGCTATAGAGCAATTCTTCCAAGCCATGATAATAAGTGGCAGACCCGATGACAGCTTTAATCCTCAAGGCAATGCTACAAGGGCAGAACTAGCAACTATGCTCCGTGGATTTTTAGAAGTATCAGAGTAATAATTAGAGTAATGCTTTGAAAATAACCGCCTGCATTGATAAGCAAATTTGCTAATCTTTGTAGGCGGTTTCATGTATAATTGATGTTGCAAATATAAATTGATATTAAGAGGAGTCATGCATTATGAAAACAATACGCTGGGGAATGGTAGGCTGTGGGGATGTCACCGAAAAAAAGAGTGGCCCTTGCTTTTATAAAGCAAGAAATTCTGCCCTTCATGCCGTTACCAATCGTACAAAAGCAAAGGCAGAAAACTATGCTCTTAGGCATAATGTACCCAAAGTGTACGATAACATTACTAATATGCTGGAAGATCCTGAAATTGATGCAATTTACATTGCAACTCCTCCGGATTCACACAAAGATTACAGCATTATGTGTGCCAAAGCCACAAAACCTTGCTATATTGAAAAGCCTTTGGCTCTTTATTATTCTGACTGCATAGATATGATAAAAGCTTTTGAGGCAACAAACACAAAGGCTTTTGCAGCATATTACAGGCGCAGACTTCCACGCTTTATGAAGGTAAAAGAACTATTAGACAATGGTGATATAGGAGAAGTACGTTTTGCACATGTTTCTTACTATCGCCCGGTTGTTGACAGGGAGAAAAACGGCTACTGGCATGTACAGCCCAAGATATCCGGTGGCGGGATTTTTATGGATATAGCTGTACATCAATTAGATGTTCTTGACTTTCTTATGGGGAAAATTAGCGATGTTAAAAGTATTTACTCAAATCAAGCCGGATATTACGAGCCGGAAGATATATTAAACTGTTGCTTTTCTTTTGAAAACGGAGCACAGGCCGGTGGGGATTGGTGTTTTTCTTCCGGGATAAGAAAAGACTGCATAGAGATTGTTGGCAGTCTTGGAAGAATCACTTTTGAATGTTTTGGAAGAGGCTCTATAATAATGGAAACAGTAAACGGCACATCAGAATTTATCCTTGAAACACCTGAGCATATTCAAATGGGCTTGATCCAGTCCATTATAGACGAATTAAATGGGGAAGATACCTGCCCCAGCACGCTGGTTTCGGCAACCCGCACTGCTTGGGTTTGCGATAGGGTTTACGGGAACATGCCCTAAGATAGCTTTGATCCAACCGGTCTCATTTTGTTACCGGTTGGATGCAAGTTTTCAATGTGCATCTCCCTAATTTATGCTGAAAACATCCGCTTTTAACGCACTATTTATCTCCATCCATACGTATCCCAATCATGAAATATTTATTAAAAACAAAATACAAAATCACAACGGGCAACACAGTAATAGTTGCTGCTGCCATAACTTGGTGCCACATTTGGCCGCCATCCCGCGATTGAAACGATTGCAAGCCAAAGGGGAGTGTAAAAAGTGCCCTTGTACGTATGTATAACATAGGCCGGGTAAATTCATTCCAAAAACTCATAAACACAAAAACTGCTTGGGTAGCTATAGCAGTACGGGCTAAAGGCATACATATACGGAAAAAGCATGTAATGCGTCCTAAACCATCAATATAAGCCGCTTCTTCACACTCAGAAGGGAAGTTTATAAAAAATTGCCGCATCAAAAATATGAAACCTATATTTACCATAACAGGAACTACTAATGCTGTATGACTATCTAACATACCTAATGCGTTAATCAACAAAAAGTTAGGAACCAGCAAAACTTGTCCGGGTATCATAATCAAAGCCAATAAAGCGTAATACACTTGTTGCCTTCCCGGGAATTCCAAACGGGACAAAGCATATCCTGCCATAGTATTTAAAAAGAGGTTAGCAATGGTACCGATCAATGCTACAATCATTGAATTTAAAAACCAACGCGGAAAATCGCTTGCCACACCAAAAATAAAAAGGTAATTATCTAAGCTCATGTATGGGCTAATCAATCTCATGCTACCGCCTACAATTTCCCTTAATGGCATAAAAGAGGCCGCAATCATCCAAAGAAAAGGGTATAACGTGGTAAAGGAAATAAGAATCATTATTAAGTATAAAATAATGCGCATAGGTTTGATTTTTTTTACCATCAATATAACCTCTCTTCCTTATTGAGTCTATTTACGATAAAAGCAATAGTCAAAATAAACACCATCAGAGTCATAGCAATCATGGCAGCATATCCCATAGCATTAGCCGGACCCATGGCATATCTGTATACAAGCAAAGTTATAGTAAGTGTAGCATTAGCCGGGCCTCCATCTCCGTCTGAGAAAATAAAAGCCTGGTCAAACATTTGCAATGTGCCAATGACACCTGTTAATATCACGTAAACAGTGATGGGTCTTAAATAGGGGATAGTGATATGAAAAAATTTACGTACTTCTGTAGCTCCATCTATTTCTGCGGCCTCATACATGCTTTTGGGCAGCTCTTGCAAACTAGCTAAATAAAGGGTCATGTAAAAGGGTACAGTACTCCAAATGTTCATTATCATAATTACCGGCATAGCCCAAGTGGTGCTTTGTAAAAAATTGATATTTCCGCCTTCAGCTAAAAATCCCATACCCAATAATGCCTGATTGATTGGGCCTCTGATATTAAACATGAACATAAATATCATGGTTAAGGCGGCTGATGAAGTAAGGGTAGGGAGAAAGACAATGGAACGAAAAGTCTTTTTAAAACGTATTTTACTGTTTAGTACTGCCGCCACTACCAAAGCTAAAAAAGTTTGGGTAGGTACAACAACTGCTGAAAATGTTAAAGTATTGCGTATAGCACGGTGTAGCATAGGGTCATTTAAAGCACGTATATAATTATCAAAGCCAATAAAACGATAGTTATTAGTTAAAAGGTTAACGTGATGAAAACTTAAAAACAAAACAAACAAAGCCCCAATCCCCAAAAATATGGATGAGACTATAATAGAGGGCGTAACAAAGATATATCCTTGAAGTGTTTCTCTGTGTTTACGTTTCATTCCTCATTCCTCCAAAACCGTGAGCTTCGCCCACACCCACAAACTTTTTTCAAAAAGTTTGAATAAAAACTTTATCTTGTGGGAGTTTGAAGGCAAAGCTCTCACGGTTTTCAAGACATCCCCGACATTGAGATGTTATCTGAAATCTATTTGCATATTAGCTTGTGCATCTGCTGCTGTCATAGCATCTGCAACGCTCATGCTACCTTCATGTATAACAACAGTCATGTAGTTCATGTGTGCTTGGGCAATGATGGAAGTAAACTCGCCCATAACCCAAGGTGTGGCATTTGGAATTTGTGCGATATGAGTATTAAGCCCCGGGCTTAAATTAGCAGCCATACGCTGTGCAACATCAGGACGGGTAGGCAATGGGCCTGCTGCTGTTGTCCAAGTATACATACCTTCAGGGCCTGTTTTAAAACGGATCCATTCAGCGGCCAATTCTTGATTTGGAGAGTTAGCATAAATTCCCCAACCTACAGTAAATATCATGCTGGAGCTTACACCTTGATATGTTGGCATGTCAATAATTTCAAAATTAACATCAGGGAATTCGTTACGCAGTACATTGTATACCCAGTTACCTTCTTCCATGATAACTGCAAGTTCGCTGCCAAAGGCTTCGCCATTCCAACCGGCACCCATTAGATCAGGTGTTAACATTGCGCCGGTATCAAAAAGAGATCTAATGAATTCTAAATGAGCTACCACACTCGGGTCAGACAAGTTAGAACGTCCGTCTGCGGACACAGGTTCTGTTCCTCTGTTAATCCAATGAAGAGTTCTGGCAAGTTCAAATACGCCGGAAGCTGCTGTTACTGTACCAACACCAAAGTTTTCATCTAAAGCTGCTTGTAGCACCGGCAAAAACTCAAGATAACTTTCAACATCTGCCGGAATATCTGAAAGTTCAAAGCCCACTGCATTAAGTAATCCTACATTAACATAACGTGCCAAAGAAGATTGATCTTTAGGAATAGCATAGATGGTACCGTCAAAAACAAAAGTATCCAAAACATTTTGATAAAATGCAGATGAATTAAACAAAGTTGGGTCTAATGGCATAAGTACGCCTGATGATGCAAAAAACTCTGCCATGTCACTATTTACATAGAAAGCATC
>WQVX01000175.1 GCA_009785615.1 Defluviitaleaceae bacterium
ACCTACGCCTGAGCCGCCAGCAGTACCAACACCTACGCCTGAGCCGCCAGCAGTACCAACACCTACGCCTGAGCTGCCAGTAGTACCAACACCTACGCCTGAGCCGCCAGCAGTACCAACACCTACGCCTGAGCCGCCAGCAGTATCAACACCTATAGAGTTTATAGTAACTGTATACCCATCAAATCCAGTGCATAGTATGGCTATGTCGTTTCTAGCATCACCTGGCGAAACAATAACCTTAGTTGCACAGCCAAGCCTAGGATACACTTTTTCTCATTGGCGAGTTGATGGGGGCAGTCCTATAGTCCTTAATAATTTCAATTCAACACCTGCGACATTTATAATGCCTGCTAGAAATGTTGAAATTGTAGCTTATTTTCAAAAATTTGAAGATACAAACGAACAATTTGATGATGCAAACGTACACTATATTCGTTTGCATCATCAAATTGTTCGTTTGTATCTTCAAATTTTTGAAAATAAGCTACAATTGAATATAGTGTACTCTACGCCTACACTACACCTAATCTAGCTACACCTGTGCCACCAGCAGTACCATAGAATTATTAAGGGTCAACTGGTTCCAATTTGTCACCGGTTGGCCTATTATTTATTCTGCTGAAACTATTCCACACTTCCACAAAACATCACCCCCATGCACCATAGTTATATGTGGTATCCCTGCTTCTGTTTGAATTTCCCCAAATTTACAAGAGATCAAAAAGTGAAAGTGCCTACCCTTTTACGGATAGACACTCTTCCAATTTCAGACTTCTTTGACACATTACCTTTTACTTTTAGAAATATTCATTCCTTTGCCGCAGGTGCTTGGGTAATTTGTGGAGTTTGTATTCCAAGCACATTACTTTTTTGAATAGGAATACGCACTCCTTTATTTGTGCCAAATTCTACTACAAAGCAATCGTGTCCAACTTCTGCTATGCGGCCAAACATACCACCACTTGTTATTACATTATCCCCGGCCTTGAGATTTGATTGCATTTCTCGCATTTGTTTATCTCTTTTGCGCTGGGGGCGTATTGTAAGAAACCAAAAGCCTACAATAACAAGGATCCATACTCCATACATCCACCACATATTAAATCCGGCATCCGGTGGTGGGGCTGCTGCTACTGCTTGTCCCACTCCTTCTGCTACAACAGCAACAGGTTGTGTTCCCGATTCTGCCCCTAAAACAGGGCTTAAATCTCCATTTAGTAAAAATAACATCCTTTGCAACATGATGTACTCCTCTCTGAATTATGCATTGGAAATTATATCCCAACATTACCCCACATGGCAAGGCACTCTGCTTTAAAAGCAGCAAAATTTCCAACATCTAAGGCCGCCCGTATATCTGCCATTAAGTTATTATAAAAATAAAGATTGTGCAACACACAAAGGCGCATAGCAAGAATCTCTTTAGCTTTGAAAAGATGCCGAATGTATGCTCGTGAAAATGTTTTACATACATTGCAATTGCAAAAAGGATCAATAGGCAAGTCATCTTGCTCGTAACGTGCGTTGAACATATTAAGTTTGCCTCTGCCGGTATAGACATGCCCATGACGCCCATTGCGGGCAGGAAGCACACAATCAAAGAAGTCTATTCCGCGGGATACGCATTCCAGTAAATTTTCCGGAGTACCTACCCCCATTAGGTATGTGGGCTTGTCCTGTGGCAGGTATGGGACTACCTCTTCAATAGTTCTATACATTTCATGATGAGATTCTCCTACTGCCAGTCCACCTATGGCATAACCACTTAGGTTAAAGTCTGAAATTACTTTAGCATGTTCTATACGAACATCTTCGTATATGCCTCCTTGGTTGATGCCAAATAAGAGTTGATTTTTGTTGATAGTGTTATCTCGTTGGTTAAGAATGTTTAAGTGTTCTTGACTGCGCTTTAACCAGCGGGTAGTGCGTGCTACAGAGTCTAAAATATAATCTTTTTCAGCAGGATAAGGGGCGCATTCATCAAAAGCCATTGCAATAGTAGAAGCCAGATTAGATTGAATTTCCATACTTTCTTCCGGTCCCATAAAAATTTTTCGTCCATCAATGTGAGAGGAAAAATACACGCCTTCTTCTTTTATTTTTCGTAGATTTGTAAGTGAAAATACCTGAAACCCGCCGGAATCTGTAAGTATAGGGCCGTTCCAAGCCATAAAAGGTTGCAGGCCATTCATATTGCGTATCAGATTATCACCGGGTCGCAAATGCAGATGATAGGTATTAGAAAGTGCTACCTGGCAATTTACTTCTTGAAGATCCAGCGATGATAGCCCACCTTTAATAGCAGCAGCAGTAGCAACATTCATAAAAACAGGTGTTTGTATATCGCCATGGACTGTGTGTAAAATTGCTCGTTTTGCCCTTCCTTCTGTAGTTAGTAAAGTGTACATATTCTCCGGTTCCTTTCCTTTTTTGTTTATCTCATATTTTCGAGAAATTTTACATTCAGCCTACGTAATTTTTTAGCCTGTTTTTTGTTTTTGGTGCTTTGTTGATGTTTTCAACTTCATTTATCTGCAAATTTCATTATTCCGTAAAATTCCATATAATCACCATTGATAAATATAGCAATCTTACATGACATTTTCAAGATCTATTTATAGAGTGTTAATTGCTATAAAAGCAAACTGCCGTGGGAAGACAATTCTTGATTGTACACGTAATAACAGTAGTAGGTTTGCAATATGTTTAGAATTGGAGCGTGAAACCATTATTACAGTATCTGATATGACAAAAAAATTTGGACGCAAAATTATTTTGTCAGATATAAATTTAAAGATTAATCAAGGTGATGCTATAGCCTTTCTTGGGCGAAATGGCTGTGGTAAAAGCACATTCTTAAAAATTGTTGCCGGGCTTATGCCATTTGAAAAAGGTAAAGTTACTTATTGTAAAAAATTGAAGTTTGGATATGTGCCTGAACGCTTTCCGGCTATGAATTTAACTATGAAAGATTATATTAGCCAAATTGGTAGGGTATTAGGTTTACAAAAAGAAGATGTTAACGAGCGTAGCAAACAATTATTTGAAGAATTGTTTATGCAAGATATGATAGATACACCTATTCGTTATCTTTCTAAAGGCACACTTCAAAAAATGGCTGTTGTTCAAGCATTTTTAACAACACCGGATGTTTTGCTCCTTGACGAGCCGATTTCCGGGCAGGATATAACATCCCAGCAAGTATTTATTGAAAAAGTAAACCATTTAAATCATGAGCTGGGGGTTACAATCTTATGTTCGTGCCATGAAGATTATATGGTTAAGGCAATTGCCAAATCTGTATATGAAATTTCAGATGGAAAGCTATGCCAAATTAAACATACAGGAAGATCAGAATTTGATAATCTCTGTAAGCTTTTATTTGTAAAAAAATCCGAATATAAAAATGATGATATTCTTGCTATACCCCAATCTGTGCAAAGTATATCTGTAAAGCCGGAACAATATGAAGGCCGGGAAGTAGCAATCTATGTCCTGCCATCTGAAAGTGATAGGGTTATACGGGACATGTTACATGAAAATTTTGAATTACGAGGTTTAAATGATGAAAGACTCTTTTGATAAATTACGTTGCTTGTTTTATCTTGTACGGCACCATGGTTCTGTTTTTTCCGGGAAAGTTCGCTCATTGCCCCCGCTTGTACTATGGATTTTTACCTTATACCAAATCTTTGATCCCCCAATTCCTTCAACTTTGATACAAGGTTATGTAGCTGCTGCAATGTGGTTGTTTTTTGCTATGGTTTGGTTTGGATATCTGTTTTTATCGGATTTTGATATGACAACAGAACATTTGCTAATTTTACAAATAAATAGCCGATTATTGTATGTTATCAGCAAAATTCTTTTTTTAACAGTTGTGTGTTTTGCTATCAGTTTACTTGGCGCATTATATCCAATTATCATGGATTTTGCATTTGGAATAATTGGGTTAACACTTATTGCAGATGGGGTACGTTTGTCTGATTTTTTTGGTGCGCTTTTATTAAACTTCACTGTTGGAACTTTAGGTGTATCAGTGGCATTTCTTTTTCATCCTAATCCATCTAAGAACAGTGATAGTTTTATTACTTTAATTATGTTAGTTATGTTTGCATTGATGGCTTTTATTAAACATCAAATTTTCAATTTTGAAGGTTTGTTCCGTTATCTCTTATTAATTTTTACCCCTGTGTATGAAATCTTACGCTTGTTTTCTGACAAAAGTGTATTTACAGTGGGAGATTTAGCAATGACGGCAATCCAAGGCAGTATATATTTTTCAATTGCTATGATGCTTGGGTATTGGTTGTATAGCAGAAGAGTATATGGCCCATTACTTGCAAAGCCTGAATCAGGTTAATGTTAAGAAGCTGTATTCATGTAAAAATCCCTGCAAAATTGGGATTTGCAGGGATTGTACATTGTACAACAACATTTTGATATATGGCTACTGAGTTGATAACAGCTAGTGTTAAGCTTCCAGCACTAAGGTAAAAGGGCCATCATTAATCAAAGCCACTTGCATATTAGCTCCAAAGGCACCACATGCTATTTTTTTAAACAGCGGTCTTGCAGCAGATACAAAATAGTTATATAACTCTTCCGCAGTGGATTGATCAGCCGCATTAATAAAGCTTGGCCTGTTACCTTTGCGGCAATCGGCGTACAATGTAAATTGTGAAATAATCAGCACTTCACCCTGCACATCACTTATATTTACATTTGTTTTACCATTTTCATCCGCGAAAATCCGCAACTTGCTTATTTTTGCCAAGAGTTGGTCAGCATGTTCCGTTGTATCATTTTCTCCTACTCCCAAAAGTAGTACATATCCATTGCCTATACTTCCCAACTCTGTACCTTCTACTGTTACACTTGCCTGACTAACTCGTTGTAATACTATTTTCATAGCCCATATTTTTTAGGATCAAACTTTTCACATTGGTCTATCATCTGTCCTGTAAATTCTTGTTCATTGTCAGGCAGCTCTTTTATTGCTTCATAAAGTTTATCTGCCCACATGCGTTCTTTTTCGCTAATATTTAACTCTCCTAAAGCACTAGCTTTTATGATTTTGTCAGCAGCCAGCAATGCCGCTTTTTTAGCCCGTGGATAGTGCCCATCGACCTGCACCATTTCCTTAGCAATTTCAAATACAACCTCCGGCCTTAGTACATACGCTTGAGGATCCAAATGGCTATCGCTGTCTGCATGAAGATCTCTCATTGTTATCGCAAGACCCTTTTTAGCTGCTGTGTTTAGTAGACGACAATCATAGGCCAATTGTTCAAAAGAAACAGTCGGAGCCATGCCACCAAGGAGTTTAATATTTTGAACAGACTCATTGCTCCAGGCATCTGCAACACAAGCGGCTATATTTCCTACAGGTGAAAGGTGGGCACAGGCTGCAACTTTGCCTTCCATTGATATAGGTGTGCCGGTTATTGCTTTTATATAAACGCCTTCATAGCCGCAATCTTTATGTGGGCCTTGCGCACCGCATTCTGCTGCAACCATACTGCGTACTGCTGATACTACTCTAACAATGGCAGCAAAAACTTTAGGGATATAATTTTTTTCTGCCATAACCATAGCTGTATTAGCAAAACCACAGGCAGTATCACCAGCCGCTATTGAACCAAATTTATCACCAATAGCCACAATGTTTGTCCACATTTTTTCCATGTCTGCACATCCAAGTACAGATAATGCAAAAATAGATTTGCCAATATCACAATACATTACTGCCTCGTCATGAACTTCTTTGCCGCCTACTGATTCTATAGATAAAAAGTCCGCACCTGCTTTTGCACAGCCTTCAAAGGATTTTAAAATATTGTCCCATTGATGGCCACTCCACATGCTTGTAACCTCGTTACCTTCACGGATATCAGCGGGGGTGACACGTACAGCACCCTTTATACCATGCTTTACTTCGTGTTCTTTTATAATGTCTACAACAATTTTACATATTTCCGCACCCCACTCAGGGTTTTCTGTCATGGGTGGCAACGCTTCTATCTCAG
>WQVX01000176.1 GCA_009785615.1 Defluviitaleaceae bacterium
AAACCCAAGACATTAAACAGACCCTGATATTGTTATTTAATAATTACTTTTTACAAATAAAGCATTTCTGTAAACACAACAAAACATTTAATATATTAATGATACAATAAAGTTATCGCAATAAACTATCTATATTTGTATGGTTCAGTCCAAAGCAATACGCAACTTCTCTACAGGTAAGATACCCTTTATAGCAGTTTACACCAAGTTTTAGTCCATCATCTGAAGCGATTGCATTTTCAAGTCCCATATTCGCAATTTTAAGCCCATAATTCAAAGTCGCATTGGTTAGAGCATATGTTGAAGTTTGACTGACCGCACCTGGCATATTAGCAACACAATAGTGGATTATCCCATCTACAACAAATGTTGGGTTATCATGATATGTTGGCTTGGTCGTTTCACAGCATCCCCCTTGGTCAACTGCAACATCAACTATGACAGAGCCTTGGCGCATATCTTTTAGATATTCACGTTTAATAAGTTTTGGTGATGCAGCTCCCGGTACAAGCACAGCACCAATAACTAAATCCGCATTTTTCACTGCCGCTTCAATGGTTGTTGGTGTAGAGTACAGAGTTTGTATTTTGTTTGCATATAAATCTTCTAGCTGCGCAAGGCTTTTCATGTTTCTACCAATAACTGTAACATTTGCACCCAACCCTACAGCCATTTTCAGAGCAGCCGTGCCAACTACACCATTACCCAAGATTACGCAGTCCCCTTTTTTAACGCCTACAGACCCCCCCAATAATATACCACGACCACCTGCTGTTTTTTCTAAGTGACGTATGCCTACCTGAACACTCAGTTTACCAGCAATTTCACTCATTGGTTTCAAAAGCGGTAGCCCACCTTCTGCATCTTGAATGGTTTCATATGCAACAGCCTTACATTTTTGCCTTAAAAGAACTTCGGTTAGAACCTTATCTGCTGCAAGATGTAAATACGTGTAAATTATCTGGTTTTCTCGTATAAGCGGATACTCTGCATCAAGTGGTTCTTTTACTTTAACAATCATGTCACAGGTTGCCCATACTTCCTCCGCCGTATTTAAGACAGTTGCTCCTGTCATTGCATATTCTTCATCTGTTAATGAAGAACCGAGTCCCGCACCCGTCTGAACATAAACTTCATGCCCATTGTTGATATAATCCCTCACATTACCCGGTGTCAAACCTACACGATATTCGTGATGTTTGATTTCTTTTACTGTTCCAATTTTCATTTGAATCTCTCCTTATTTTTTGAAAATCGACCGAAAAATTTACAATTCGTTTTAACAGTTGGTAACTTTTTGGATGTGATAAACACGCACCAATACATATCCACAATGGCTGATTTTCAAGAGAATCGAAGGTTGTAACGCTATGCGATAACGTAAAAGCGTTAATTCAACCGCTACTTGTTGATGGTTTATATTCTTCTACAGAAGCAATACCTATCGAAAATGGCTCACATTTACAAAAAATATGAGAAATCTAATAACTTGTCTAAAATAAATGTACAAATAATCCGCTTCTCAGTTTAGGTTCAAACCAAGTAGACTTTGGAGGCATTACTTGATTAGCATCAGTTACGGCTATAAGTTCTTGCATAGAAGTTGGGTATAACGCAAAGGCTACAGTCATTTCACCACTATCTACACGAATTTCTAATTCTTCTAGCCCTCGTATACCTCCTACAAAGTCAATACGCTTATCAATTCTAGGGTCTGAAATACCCAAAAGGGGGGCAAGTAAATGGTTTTGCAAGATAGTGCAATCAAGAGTTTCTATTATATCTCTTGAAAACAGTTGATTCTTTAATGTAAGTTTATACCACTGCCCTTTAAGGTACATACCAACAACATGTTTTTTGGTAGGCTTAACTTGGCTGGTTGTTGCTTCAACTTGCCAGCTTTCATTAAGTGATTCTAAAAATACTAAGGGTGTCATTCCATTAAGGTCTTTCACAACTCGGTTATAATCCAGTATTTCCAAATCAGTATCTGGAAAAATTACTGCTAAGTAAAAGTTGTGTTCTGCCTCGGGATTATGGTATCTTTTATTGCGTTCGATTGCAACTTTTAACGCTGCGGCATTTCTGTGATGACCATCTGCAATGTATATGTTTGGAATTTTGGCGAAACTTTGGATTAGTGCATCTTGCGTTTCGGTATTGCTTACAACCCATACTTCATGTCGTACACCATCTTCTGCTGTGAAATCATATACAGGGCTTTGTTTTTGTATGAACTCTGAAATAATGATGGTGGGTTGGGTAGAATCTTTTGTTCGGTAGGCGAGCAAAACAGGGCTTGTGTGAGCCGCACAAGCAAGCATATGGTTTATCCTATCTTGTTCCTTATCGGGTCGAGTGAACTCATGCTTTTTGATTTGCTCTGATTCTGCTGTTGATACACAAGTAACAAGACCAGTTTGCGTATGACCGTAACTTGTTAGCCTATATACATATAAGTTTGGCTTGCTATCTTGCAACATAGCATTTTCTGTTAATGAAGCTAGATTTTCTTTTGCTTTCGCATAAACCTCTGGACTATATGGGTCAATATCTTCTGATAAGTCGATTTCTGCTCTATCTACATGCAGAAAAGAATTAGGATTATCAGCAACTATCATACGCGCTTCTTGAGTGTTCATAACATCATAGGGCAGAGACGCAACAGCATGTGCAAGTTCTGGTTTTGGTCGTACAGCCTTAAATGGTTTTATTGTAATGCCTGACATTGTTGCACCTCTTTTTAATTGAAGTTCGTTTAATAATAACAGCACCTCACAATTTCAAAAGTGCATTTGTGAGTATAGTTGATGATGTTGTTTGAGTGTATGGAAAAAGCATAATTCTTACTCCTTGTGGTTCTAATTCTTGTTTAACAGAGATGATTTGTGAATGTGTTTCCCAATCACTTCCACCAAACAATAAAGTGTACTTATACTTATGCCATGCGGCTATTTTATCCAGCGTATCTTGAACAACAACTTCATCTACATATTTTATAGCTGACAAAATAGCTACTCTTTCTTCAAATGGTATAACTGGCTTCTTATTTTTATACTGTGCAACAAGTTCATCTGTGCTTACTCCAGCAATTAAATAGTCACAATGTTTTTTTGCACTCATTAAAATGTTCAAATGTCCTACATGAAAAAGGTCATAAACACCCGACGTATATCCTATTATCATGTATCTACTCCTTTAATTTGCGCCATGCAATTGTACCATGACTTGGTTTACGGTCACTTTCTGCGGGAATGGAAGAATAGTCTCCATAACGGGCTTTCAAAAACAATTCATATTTATTTGGCACAGAGAACATACCACCTTCAAACTCCAACTGTGAAGCGGGTTCAAAATTTTCTCTGTTTGTATTCCAAAACTTTGGAATATATGGATTGCCTGTTACCTCAGCATCATCAAACGAACGCCTTGCCTTTAGTTCGTTGTAATCTGTTCGATAATCAGGGCTATTGTCAATCAATCCAGCAAGTTTTTGATATTCACTCTCTCTGAAATCCAAATTTTGATTTGTGTTATATTGAATATCAAACTCTCTCTTTTCTAAAGAGTATCCAACTACTCTAAGCATGGAGATAGGTAAACCTTGTAGGCTTACGAAAACCGCATGAGGCATTAATGCTAAAATTTCTGTATCAATAAAATTTGTGACATTTGCATAAAAAGAGGGCTGATTGTGATATGAGATAAGTTCATACCGACTTGGATTACGTTTTTGTTCATCAAGGTAAAGTTGAATAAATCGTTCATAATCACCATCTGGCATAAAAACATCAAGGTCATCATCCCAAGGTATAAACCCTTTATGCCTAAAAGCCCCTAGCAACGTGCCAGAAGCCAAGAAATACCTTAGTCCTCGTGGTTTGCAGAAACTATCAAAAGCCTTTAAGTTCTCAACCATAGCAAGTTGCATTTCTCTATGAGTGAGTTCTACATATCCTTTTCCTTGCAAAGGTGCTAACAACTCATCAGTCACTAATTTTATTGATTCTTTCTCTGTAGGGAGCAAAACTATAGAATTGTCTTCTATTCCATAGCTTTTTAAGCGACTGATTTTGGTTTCGGCATCTTCTGAAGAAATAAAGAAAATTGCACTTTTGCCGTATTTATTTACTATCTGGTCTACAGGAAAGATTGTTAAAAAATGACCACATGAAACGCCCCATAACGCTGGGTTATCATCTATTACATAGTTAAGTGGCTTGTTATGATAGAAAAGTGCTGTAGCGATTGTAGATAAACAACGCTCTTTACCATACCATATTAGTTTTGCATCAGCACAATCGACTAATCTATTTAATATTACATCAAGGATTGGTCTGTAATTATTTATTTGTCTGTACATTTGTAACTCCTTTGCACTTATATCCGTTAGTATTTTTGGGATACGCATTAATTTTCCCAATCAAACTTAAATTGCCGCGTAAGCATAAAATGCCTAGTTCCTCTGCTTTGCCAGCATTTGTTGCAGATAGGCTTACCATTACGAAAAGCATTACGCTTTTCGTTTAACTGGAAATCGTTCAGCCACGAATCGTATATGTTATCTCGGAAAACATTACCTATAATAAATTTGTCTCGACCACATGGACACGACCTAATATCTCCTGTAGGAACTATCGTAATGGCTTGAAATGAATTTCTACAGGAGTTAATCATTCTAAGAGATTCTATCAATACGGACGTAGTTCCTTTAACCACTGTTTCATCATCTATGGTATCAGCAGTTGCATCCCATGATATTTTCTGTGCTAATGGGAACTCCTCACTTAACCAAGCTGTACTTTTGTCATAATACTTTACAACTTCGTCATATGACTGATTATCGTTTGAGAGAAAATCAGGTGGTAACACATTAACATTTGCTATCAAAAGAGTGGCTTCTATATCAGATTCCATTAATAATTTATGTGCATAATTCAAATTCTTTTTTACTGTTTCATATACAGAACCAACCCGCCAATATTCAGATTCCTGTGGGGATATTCCATCAACAGACCCACGTAAAGTTAAACGTGTGCATGGAAGTTTTGCCAATTTTATTGCATTTGCTTTAGTAAGAACCATTCCATTTGTAGAAATATCCAATTGGTCAATATTGGTTTCATTCAATAGGTAAGATGCCATTTCAAACCATTCTGGATTCATGAAAATTTCGCCACGCCCAGTTAGGATTGCTTTTTTTATAGTTGGGATTTCTTTAATTTGTGCAACAACAGCGTGAAGAACCTCCCAAGATAAATTTATGTTTCTTGATGGTTTGAGTTCTTCTTCGGCGTTTGAATCTGCATTTTCGCCAAAATGTGAACAGTATCTACATTTCATATTGCATTTTGATGATAATTCCATCCGCAATACTCTCGGCTCAACTTCTATGTTTCTATAATAATCCACATTTATAGTTTCAAGGTTAAATCCATTTGAGACACTATATTCTATGAAAGTGCCTTCAAAGGGCTTATCGCCATAAACATAGAAAACAACGTCCATCTTTTCTAAAATTTCAGCAATCTTGGAATAAAATGAATCGCAGATTAATACAATGCCATCTGATGGCAATATCAAAGGAATTTGTTCTGGCGATATTACATCAATTCCATTAAGAGACTTTCCCCATTTTGAAGGGGAAATATCGGAAAAAGCAACTATTTCATATTTTCCTTTTAAGTCAGAATATGCTTTAATGCCACGCTCTCCGCAACCAAATATAATGATTTTTCGCATTCTCTAGTTCGCCTCCCAATCAAACATGAAATTTCTGATAAACATATAACGCCTTGTACTCATACTAACTTGACAACCCCTGCAAATTGGCTTGCCGTTTCGGCGAGCATTGCGTCTTTCATTTAGGAATGGCGAATTCATCCATACTTCATACAAATTATCAGTAAGAACATTTCCTATAGGTTTACGCGCCCCCTTTCCAACGCACTTAATTTCACCTGTTGATGT
>WQVX01000177.1 GCA_009785615.1 Defluviitaleaceae bacterium
AATTAAAGCCAAACTAGAAATAGCAAAAAATCTGCTGAAAATGAACACCTCTTTAGAGATTATTGCAGAAGCTACAGGCTTTACAATCCAAGAACTTGAAAGATTGTGATTAACGAGTAAATTCCACCAATTTCGTTTTTATATTGTAAAGATGTATCTGTGACGAAAAAAGCCGGATAACCTCAAATTGATGAGGTTATCCGGCTTTTTTAATTGCTATATGTCGCTATTATAAAGACGGTATCTAAAATAATTTAATTTACATATATTTACATTTTGTAACAGTCTTTGATAAATAATTCTTGCATAAACTATGAGAACACAATATAATTTCATATAATGCATTGGAATTTAACTTAGTGTTGATCTTGATAGAATATTACAATGCGAAACATAAAGATTCGGGACAGTTGATATAACAAAGGACTTGTCATGCATGGCCTTCCTGCAAATTAGGTTGTTGTATGGCACATGTGTGAGATGGTATGAAGTTTTTAAAAGTAATTTTATATGAATGAAGGGGGGATACAATATGCGAAAATTATTATCATGGTTTTGTCGTAAAAAATCTAAAGAATTAGAGATTAATTTACTAGAAATCATGTTAACAGATAACCAAGCAAATTTGATATGCGAATTTCCCGTTGTCGAAAGTATTGATAGCACTAAAAGTGTTGATCATAGCAAAACGGTATATATTCTCTCTAATTATATGAAATGCGAAGTTACTAGATATTACAATAAAGGACTTGAGTGTCTTAGCCTGTTGGAAGAAAATAACGATGTACTCAAATCTCGTAAAAGTCTACAAAGCGTTTATATGCAGTATAAAATTTTGAAAGAACGCCACGGAGATAAGATAGGAAAGAAAAAACCTCAAAAGTATCCAATTCGGCATTATTTAAACCCTGCTAAACGCAAGAGAAAAGAAGAGCAAGTAAAAAAAGAAATGTTTGGGACTTATGGTGCTTTAGCATTAAAAATTGCGCAAAAACTTGATGACTCTATTAATCCCCATGAAAAAGTCTTAGCAGAATTGAAAAAGGAAATGATTGATAATTTTGAAGTGTATTCGCAGCACTATAGCCGTGTATGTAAAAAATTTGTTAGAGTTTATACATTTGACGAGATTGTTAACAAATGTGATCTTGACATAGATTTCTTTAAGGAGTATCGCAATTATTATAAAGATATATTGGAAAAAATGGAGGTGGAGTATTTTACTTTTAAAGAAGTTGGGGAGAAAGATAAAGATGGCGGCAAATGATGATCCCGAAACACTGTCAGTAGTTGACAGCTTCATTGAAAAAGAAAAGGCCAAAATTAATATTGACAGCTTCATAGCAGAACAACTTAAACTGTTGGAAAGTATGCCGGTGGAGCATATAGTCACGACCATAAATGAAAGCCAACGCAAGATTGAACGTGAATTTGAAGGTTCAAGTAGCCGATTTAAAGAGGCTATGAACAAATGGAAAATAGAGATTAACAATCGTGAACACGAGTTGAAAAATGATATCCATAAATATAAAAATAACATTATGGAAACAGACCGCCAATTGGAAATTATTAACGGTGAAGTGGAAGAGTTAAAGAGTGTATTGGGA
This sequence comes from Defluviitaleaceae bacterium, assembly GCA_009785615.1. Classification (GTDB taxonomy): domain Bacteria; phylum Bacillota; class Clostridia; order Lachnospirales; family WQUN01; genus WQVX01. The sequence continues at coordinate 1,608 of WQVX01000177.1, forward strand.
CATGAACTACCTTCTCATCATGCTGAAATTAAGAATGCATTTTATGACATGTTTAATGCTATTACCCATACTATCAAGGTCATTTTTTGTACTATAGCAAATGCTGTCAAAGCTGTATGCAACATTATTGTAAGTCTAATCAAAAGCCTTCAAGGAATTGTTGCAAAGTGGCGCATAAGTTTTTTGTTATGGCGTGAAGATAAAAAAGTAAAGTTTATTACTGCTAAGGCGTCAAAAACACACATAACTACAATAGATCAAATTGAGAAATTTGTAAGCGAACACTTAACGACCCTTAAAGAAAAACGTACAGGTGCGATTGAAGCCCTAAATAAGGAGATAAACGAGGCAAATGATAAACGAAAACAAGCACACTTGAAAGCTGAAAAACTTAGGAGTGAAATGTCAAAGATTGACCAACAAACACTTTCGTTACTAGAGGCAAAGAAAAAAGCAACAGAAGAAATACGTCAGGCAAAGGAAGATGGGCATAATATTTTAGAAAATGCTGCTACTGAAGCCTCAAGCAATTTAGAGAGAGCTAAAATTAGAGGCGATAAGCACATTGAAGAAGAGACCCTAAAAGCTGAAAAAATTAGCATTGATAAAGAATCAGAGTCGCATCCAACACTGACTTCGCCAAGGAAGAGTGGGGCGAAGCGTGAACTCAGGGCAAGGGAAGCAAGAGGAAAAAGGCGAGAAATAAATGTAAAAACACGTTCGGATAAAATTATATCTTCTGCACATAAGTGGGCAGAAGAGCTTTTGACAACAGCGGAAGAACAAAATAGAGAGAATGAGAATATTGCTCAAAGTGAGGCACGGCAAATTCTCGAAGATGCACAAAAAAATGCTGCCAACATTATTGCAATCTCAAAGGAAGTAAATAGACTTAGACTTGAAGCAGATGAAATTGAATCATCATGTGAAAACGAAATACAAAAGGGCATAGATAAAGCACTGCGAAGCAAAGAGTTATGCGATGAGGAAATTGAAAATAAAGAAACTGAACTAGGTAAAAAGAAGCAGGCAATATTTTCTGATTACGAGGAGTATTTGGAAAAATTACACATATCTACTCGTGAGCGTGTAAAAGAAATTATGAACACTTGGCTGGAATGAATGGAGGTGAGGACGAATTAAAAGGCGCAAAGATGCGAATGTTAGTTTGGAAAAAACAGATGGCCGTTTTCTTTATGAACTTGAAGCCGCAAGACGTGAAGATAGGTTAAGAAATACAAAGGCTAAGTTAGCTATGGTGTTTTTCTTAACTCTGTTTGTAATTGTAGACTACAGCATTTTGTACCAAATAATGGTTGATGCAGGAGTTCCTGTTTTTCCATTTTCCCCTCCTGAAGCAATTGCCCTTATTTTTAACGGCACTCTCCAAAAAGCCTTGGAGCATTGGCCACGGTATCCTAACCCAGGCTTCTTTAGTGATAACTCATATACAAGCAATTACTTGGTATCTGCACAACTTCTATCTGTTTTCTCTGTTTTAACTATAAACATTCCACCGTTTTTATTAGGGATGACATACGCTCAAAGGACAGACTTATATCGTAAAAAATACGAGCTAGAAAAATTCAAATCTATGCAACAACTCTTGCCATTTGTGTGGATGGTCACAATATTGGTGAAGATTCTCTTTATCAGCATTAATATTCTTACATTCTTTGGTGGAGGTGAGTTAAATTATGGTATACAATGGCTAATTGCGTTGTTGACTGGGCAGGGCTTCACAGCACTTGAAGATTTACGACCTATTTTTGTGTCAAATCCTCTGGATGATATTGAGGAGCTTGCCCGTGCTTATGAAAATGCCCCATCTTATCGTCCTTCGGATTTATTTAAGATGGTGATTCCTCTCGCCACGTCTATTGGTGCTGTTTACGTAACTTTTTACTTCACTCCCACCGACAGAACGAATATCAGAAAAATGCACGACAACAAAGTAGCCAAACAATCTGACCTCAAAAATGAGAAAAAAAGTGCGGAGGACAAATTAAGTGAAATGACAAATGACCTTTCTGCTACAATGTTTAGCAACAGTAAGATAACGCAACAAGATTATAACGATGCTGTTGCATCTGGAAAGAGAGATTTAGAAAACATGAAAAAAAATGCTCTTTCAGATTACATAAACGGTATCAAGAAAAAAGGGATATTGCCATACATTCCATCTGATGACTCTACAGAATAAGGTGTAGTACAAAAAATATTGAAAGGGAAGAAATAAAACATGAAAAATAATAAGTTATTAGCAAAGATGCTTTTCACATTCGCGTTGCTTGTGCTTGTCGTTACTATTGCCGCCTGTGGTGCTCCTGAGATTATTACCGATGGACAAGGTTCAAGCTCTGCAATTGCTGTATCAATTGTACTTGGCAATCGAGCAAATGTGCGTGAATTTGGAGACGCTCATTACCAAGAAATTAGAACATTTGTAGAAAGAGCTGTATACGGCGGGTACGTGTCAGTTGTAATCAGTGATGCTACCCCCCGTACTGTTTCTATCACTCCTCAATTGAATTTTGGAACTGGAAGCACGAGCATAAATATGCGCAACACGCTTATAGAGACAAGATCGGATTCGCTAATCAGATTTATAAGGTATGGATGTGGCTACTCTCCAAGCCCTTATACTTTGGCAAACATACGAGCCGGAGTGCCAACTAATGATCCAAACAATGAATCTGTTGGTGCCGATTTGATGGGGGCGATAAGGGTTGCATATGCTTCTCTAAATAATGCACCTGACGATATGCCTCGCTATATCATTCTCCTTGACACAGGTATTTCTACTTTGGGTAATTTAAATTTGTTACAGTATGATTTTTTTATGACGGGTGATTTTAATGTATCAGCAGCTATTTCAGGAATTGTAGACAAATTAGATGCACGAGATGACCCAAATAGACAAAGTTCAATTCCCGATTTATCCAGGGTAAACACGGTAAGACTTATGGGGATAGACCACATTGCACTTAGACCGGGAACTGAGGACACTCGCCCTATTCGAGAAGAGATTATCAGAGGAATATGGAGCGAAATTTTTTCAAGGGCTGGCGTAACACGTTTCGATCATAGGTCATTAGCCCCGGGAGACAGACCGATTAATAGGTATATTGAGGGCAAAGACAGGAATGATGTAGGCTGGTTTCCATATTGTCCGGAATGGATTGTTCGCCCCCATCCTATGCCTATCCCTGATCCAAGAGAACCAATAACTATCAACTTAAATAGTACGGGCGCAATAAATTTCCTTGGTGGTAGAAGCACTCTTAGAGATGTAAGTACAGCAAACATCTACTTAGAGTTGTATGTAAACCTTATCATGTCGTATTTAAATCAAAACCCAAATAATAACCTATATCTTATAGGTTCAATTGCATCTGAGTTCCCTGCTGCGAATGGTCACTACGATGGTCGCGATTTCGATAGACCCAATAATTTATCTCAAAATAGAGCTGAGGTTATACGAGATATTTTAGTAGGTTTTGGTGTCCCAAGCAACAGATTAGTACCAATAGGATTTGGTAATTCTGTACCTGCACCTGCACGGAGTTGTGAATGGGAAACCGGGAGATTCAGTGAAGAAGTTGCACGATATAACCGCACCGTTTTTCTTATTTCTAGAAATACAGAACTGTTCACAGCACTAAGAGATGTGACAAGAGCAGGTGTGCGTATAGATTAACAAGGACAAAGTTTTTTTAAACTCACTAAAACTTAACTAGCACATTGGTTCAACCGGGTACATTTGCGAGACCAGTTGCACACCAATTTTTGATATGTCCTCTTCAAACAAGAGCTTGCCCGGGTGTTGCTTTCGTGCCTAAGAAAAGGAGCAAATCCGACACGAACATGATATATTAAACTTCTTGTTGCGACCTCGGGGGAGGATGGATGCCCCGCAACTTGCTACGGGACAAGCCACTTGGGCAAGCTCTGAATGAAAAGGTATATATAAATTGAAGGGTAGGAAACGAAAATCCAACAAATAATAAAAGCGCGTAGGGATAATGACAAAGTTCGTCATAATCACTCACGCGCATAAATTCAGCTTTAGAATAAATCTATGAGAATAACCACTTACAAATCTGTAGCAATACACAAAACAAACCTATTAACATCACTGTAAGTTGCCAGCCATACAGAGTTGAAAACAAAGTTAGTTTATAGTATACTAACAGCGTTGCAGCGGTAAGCTAAACTTGTGCCTGTGAGTGATACTCTCTATCACCTACAGCCTCCGTGACACTCGTCGAAAAGTGTCGCGGACGTTGCACCAAAGGGCAAGCCTTTTTCTAAGTTTTCATTTCAAAAA
>WQVX01000178.1 GCA_009785615.1 Defluviitaleaceae bacterium
CACAGATCATTTGGGAAGCGCACAGGTAGTAACGAATCACAGAGGGTTGATTCATGAGAGATTGGAATACACGCCGTACGGAGAGTTGTGGATAGACTGGACTTCACCTAACGCATTAATTTCGACGCCGTTCCGCTTCACATCTCAAGAACTCGACAGGGAGACTGGCCTCTATTATTTTGGGGCGAGGTATCTTGATCCACGCACTTCTCGTTGGTTGTCGGTTGATCCGGCGATTTGGCAGGGGGATTTCTTGCCGAGTGCACCTAACAGTGAGCAAGCTAGGAGGCGGAATCAGAACTTGCCTAACGGTGGAGTATTTCATACTATAAACTTGCACGTTTTCAATTACTCGAATAACAATCCAGTTAGGTATGTAGATCCTGATGGCAGGCTTCCGATGGAAGGGATGGAATCGTCATCTGCTTACGTAAGAGGAAGCACTACACAACACCAAAATGGTAATTCTGAAAGACATCATTTTCATTTTTCTCCATTTGGTCCTGCGCAAAATGATGTGCATTTGGTTTGGGCTGAAGCGATAATTGATCATACAAATGGTGCTAGTTTAAATCTCAGTGCAGGTATTGTTGACTTTGGCGGTAATACGGATACAACTGTATTCGTAGGTGGAGATTTTAATATTTTAACAGGTTCGTTAGATGTTGGAATCACAGATGATGGTGTTGGTTTTGGATTCAATATTTCTGCAATATCGTTAAGCGGGCGAATCGGAACACAATTTGATGTAGGCGATAGAAATATAAGTGCTAGTATTGGTGGTTCAGTTGGTGTTCAAAAAGGTGGAGAAGTAGTTCTCACTAGAGAAAGTTTTGTTCTTGATGTTGCCATTATTTTTGGAGGTAGAATTGAGGTAAACTGGGGTAGAAATAGATGAAAATGATATATAAAAAAATTCTTATCAGTTTAATAATTTTATTAGCTGTTGAAATAATTTTGGGGTTAATTTTAAAATATAATGTTAACAGGACTCAAGAAATTCCCATCACTTTTATAGAAATAACAAAGATTATAATTACAAGTATTGCAATGTTTATTATTATAAATATGGTTTCCTTATTTATGAATAAATTAGGGTATGAATCAAATATTAAATTTATAAGACATTTTTTTCTTGTCGGATCTATAATTATTTTTATTGTACTTAGCATTGGTATTCGTAATGATATTTATAACATCATAGGGATGATGTTTATTTTGCCAGTATTGATTATAAGTATTATTTGGCTTACAGAAAAGGGAACACAGGTGTAGTTGCTGCCAAATTTTTGGCACCTATGTGGAAGGCATTACACCATAAGAGTATAACAAGGAGAATATTTAAAGAGTAATGAGAGCAGCGAGTTGTTTATTATCAACCACCTCACTAAAACAAACTGTGGGGATAGCTCGCAGAATAACGCCCTTTCACCGCTTCCAGCGCAGGCTCCCTTGTGAGAAGATTCGGCAGAAAAGCACTGGCAAAGAACTCGACAGGGAGACTGGGCTGTATTATTTTGGGGCGAGGTATCTTGATCCACGCACTTCTCGTTGGTTGAGCCCTGACCCGGCGATTTGGGAAGGGGATTTTCTGCCAAGTGCGCCGATTAACGATGAGGCTAGAGAACGCAACCAAAACTTGCCGGGGATGGGTGGTGTTTTTAATACGCTTAACCTACACGCTTTTGGTTATTCGCATAACAATCCTGTTAGGTTTGTTGATCCTGATGGAAGGCTTCCCATGGAAGGGATGGAAATGTCATCTGCTTACGTAAGAGGAAGCAGTACACCAGCTGCTCAACCAACATTTGGAATACAGCAATCTATAACTGACAGTGCAGGCATAGGTGCAGCTGGAACAGCAGCATTGGGTTTGGCCGTTGAAATTTTCTCAGAAATAGCACCTAATAAAAGTGCAATACTTGGGAGGTTTGGCTTATCAATTTCTATTCCCGCATTTCTAATGGATGTTGCAAGAGCTGTTGATAATCCCAATTTAGATACTATTTCTGATGCCGTAATTTCAGGAATTGGAGTTATTCCTGGTAAAGGTACGCTTATTTCATCAGGGTTAACTGTAGCTAAAGTAGGAGTAGAAGGGCTTGTAATGGCAGCAGATTCTGTAGCAATTTGGAATGAAACAGCCATGAGAAACCCAATGCAGATTCTTGAACGACGTTTTGATTTCATGCAGAGAAACCGTTAGGAAATTTAAATGAAAAGAATAGTAGTACACCCAAGATTGGCTGCGGCAGTATGTTTTTTTGCTTACCTTCTGTTTTTTTTGATACTCGAAAAAATAACGAGTTTTCATTTTGTCTCAGAATATTTAATGATTCTTGGTATAATATATATACCTATAGGGATAATTATTTACAACAAGTTCGTCGCAACATATAATAGGAAAAAAAATGATGATAATCTATTTACGATTATCGCTTTAATTTTGTTAATTTTGTTTTTTGTATTATTATTTGTATTTTAACGTAAGAACAAAAGAACGAAGTGACAACAGAAAGTGTTGGAAAAAATGAGTTTTGTTTATATTGTAAGATGAATAAAAAACGTGAAAACATATTAGAGATATGGAGAATTTAAATTTTGGATAAGATAATTTATTTAGAAAAAATCGACGAAATAGATGAAACTGTGTATGCTGGTTTTGGAGTTAGATTAGGGGCAAATATTTTGGATTTATTATTTTCATTACCTCTTCTCTTTTTTATTGGTTTTATATTTATTTCTGTTAATACAATTGGTATTCTTTTGTTGAGTGTTATATTTATACATTTAGTTAGATTTTTTTATATGGTATATTTACCTAAAAGGTATGGAGGAACTCCTGGTAAATTAATTGTTGGAATAAAAATAATAAAAATTGATTCAACAAATATTGGGTGGAAAGAAGCAATTTTAAGAGAAAGTGTTGTATTAATAATTTGGCTTTTAGGCGACATTGTTTTTTTTATTCATATTTTGGGATTTATTCAAAATATTGCTGAAATTAATAACATATTAGCAATAATAGGTCAAATATGGGGATGGAGTGAGGTTATTGTATTATTAACAAACAAAAGAAAAAGAGCTGTGCATGATTTTATTGCAGGTACAGTTGTTGTTAAATCAAAATACATTAACAAAATAAGAGAAAAATTTGAGGGATGACTCAAACATAGTAGCAATAATCAAAATTTAACGCTTTCTCACAGTTTTTCTACAGGCGGAACATCCCTTGTTTTGTAAAAACATTCTGCGAAAAATTTGCTTTTCTCTTATACATTGTGCTAAATATTGAATTGTTGAGGTTGTCCGTATTATTGTCGGTGTATGGAGAAGCAAAGGTTACTTGCAATCAATAAATACCAGCTACAAAAAATTGGAAAGCATACTGGGCATAAAGATAGAATAACCTGCCGGCTATTTCCAAAGCCGCAAGAAAAGGAGTGGGGGTGCTGTAATACAGTGCTTAAAGCGACACTTGCATAGTAAAATAAATTGTCGTATAATAATACAATGAAGAATAGGTTATATTTGGATAATTGTTGTTTCAATCGCCCTTATGATGATCAGTCGCTTTTGAAAAATTATCTTGAATCTGAAGCAAAAATATATATACAAAAGGAAATTCTTCATGAAAATTTTGAGATTGCTTGGTCATATATGATGGATTATGAAATATCATTTAATCCATTTATTGATAGAAAAACCCAAATATTAAAATGGAAAAATTTAGCCATTGTAGATGTTGATGAAACAAAAGAAATAATAGATTTAGCGAATGAGATTATGAAGAAAAATATAAAACCAAAAGATGCTTTGCATTTATCCTGTGCGCTAAAAGCTGAATGCAATTTTTTCATTACAACTGATGCAAGAGTATTAAATAAATCTATTGCAAATATTGTCATCATTGATCCAATAGATTTTATAAAAGTGTTGGAGGTATAGAATGAAAACAGACACAATTATTCGAAATGAAGGCATGGAAATTTTGGCAAAGTATTTGGGTATGGTTGAAGCAGAGCGCTTTGTAATGCTTATACAAAGGGAACCTTTTGATTACACTAAATGGCAAAAGAATTTGTTTGAAAATATGACGATAGAAGAAATAAGTAAAAATGCAACAGAATATCGTAAAAACAATAAATGATAGATTATATCGTGGGCAACCCAAAGGCAGACGGCTTATACCATCAGGATTAAGACCTGATTGTATAAAGTATATGTTTGAGGAATTATCCAGTATTAAAATCGATATCAAAAGGTATGAAAGATGCTTTAGCCAAATAGCTATGCCATCAGAGTATTTCAAATTCTTTAAAGGTGTTGAGCTATCAGCATCATATGCATTCAATGCATATTGGTTAAGCCTTGTAAATTGTGCTATTACTATCAGTAATAATCCACTTTGCCTGACTTTTTGTCGCTCACCTTTCTTTACAAAGAACAAGGATAAAGACAAAGTAGGAATTAATGGTTTGTCTAATGATCGTATAGCCGAAGAATGCTTCTATTATGCAAAATCATTTTTTAATTCTCAAGAAGTTACTGAAACTTTATACCTTCATCAAATCTTTCCTGATTATGCTTTCTTTCAACATTTTAATCATGTATTGGCAAAAGTAGATAAAAATATGCCTAACAAAACACATTTTCCAACTCTTGCGTTAGATTGGACTTGGGATTATTGCATGGCAAAGAATTTTGCTGGTGAAGAAGGAGAAGTTATGTCTATCTCCTATGAAGCATATAAAGAATGGAATCCTTTTAAGGACTTTACAACAATTGAATCTAATAAAGAGGCAGAGCCATTGCTTTTTGGATTTTGTACTTATAGTAAGGACAGAGAGCCATCTGATGATAATAAATCATATTATTATGCATGGAATAACAATTTGATGATTGAACAAAAAGGTGCTGTTATTTTTTGGCCGTGGAACTATACTGTTGAAGAAATGGAAACAAATTGCTTAGGAAAAACATTTGATTTTAGACTTGATTGTAAAAAATAATGATTGAGAACGCCCACACTTCGTCTAACAAACGGTAACTGCTCACTGCTTCTTCGGCGGTTCAGGCTACGTAAAACCTCAATCGGGCTGCGCCCTTTGTACGGTTTTACGTAGCTACATTTTGCGGTTGCTGGTCTTGCTGCACAAGCCCTTATACGCAACAGCAAACCGTCAGTTGCTTGGAACGTTATGCGAAATTATAGTTAAGATAAAAATGTTGATACAAGTAAAGTAATAACTTTATTAAATAGTAACAATGTTCTATCGTAATATATAAATATATATTGTCTTGACATAATTAAAAAATCAATAGTATACTTTAAAAAAGAGGTAAATATGTATGATAAAAATGAAGATATATCAAAAGAAGGCTTGGTAAATATTAATAATTCTTTTGATTCAATGTATACATCATTTGATAGAGGTTTTAGAATGATAGATAATCCTTCTTTTTACTCTAACATAAATATTCCAAATTATTATTTATTTGAACCTTTTTTAAGTAATAAAAATATTGAAAAATTGACAAATCAATTGGAAGAAAAAACTAATGAAATAAAAAAATTACGAGATGAACTGCAATCAAAAGAAAAAAATGATGAGTTATTACTAAAGCTTCAAGAAGCTAAAAAAGAACAAAGAAAAATAGTAGAGATAAAGTATCTATTAACACGATTACACCCAATGGCATCAAGTGTTTTACTCGAATCAAACAATGAGATATTATCAAGTTTCTCAAAAAATGAATCCATGGAGATGACTGTAATGTCAATAGATATAAGGAAATCAACAGATCTAATGTTAAAAGCAATTACGCCAGATGCTTATGCAGAGTTTATATCAGGATTAACAGAAGGG
>WQVX01000179.1 GCA_009785615.1 Defluviitaleaceae bacterium
ATTCTTTAGTGATTGCAGATAAGCGGCTTTCGCCATCGCAAACTATAGCAATCTCATAAAGATCTTTAACAATCTTACGAGCATATTCCACAGCTCCCACTGACTCCGGGCTGTTGCCGGAACGAGCAAAGGAAATCAATAACGTAGGTGTGTCAGGATGCAAATATGTTTCCGGGGCGGTTACAATATCAGTGGTGTGAATGGCCTCGCTGATGATCCCGGTGCTTGCCGCTACAAAACCGGATACTGCTCGTCCAACATAGCCGGAACTTCCCGCTCCGGTCATTATAATTCGCACACCATCCCATGAACATTTAGAATTTATAGAACCCATAAAATTTTGAATGGCCTGTTTGTTTTCTTGCAATATTTTTCCTAATGCACGCCACATAGCAGGTTGATGAGCTATTTCAAGGGCAGTATGACCACAAGAGTTGCTTTCAAAATATTGTTTATCAAAATCTTCCCCATAAAATTGTTTATACAAATCCATGTTATTCTATTCCTCACCAAATTTGGATTCTATCAGTTGCACAAGCGTATCAACTGCTTCTGTTTCGTCCTCTCCATTAGCTGATATCTCTACTTCTGTACCTTGGGTTAGTCCCAAAGTAAGCAGTAACATAATAGACTTGGCATCTGCTTTATCTTCTTCACTTACATTTTTTATTGTTATTTTGGATTTAAACTTGCTTGCACAAGTTACAAATTCGGACGCAGGCCGGGCATGTAACCCGGTGCGATTTTGTATTAATACAGTACGAGAATACATTATTTGTTGCTCCTTTAATACAGCTAATTTTTTTTCAGATTTTCCACTTCTTCAGCCGTAGATAATGATACAGCTTTTTTGGCTAATTCCTCCGCTTGGGAAATTGTAAGCCCGGTTATTAGTTTTTTAATGCCCGCTACCGCAGAAATACCCATACTAAGTTTACGCATACCTAAACCAATTAGTATAGCTGCTGCGTGAGGATCTCCTCCCATTTCTCCACAAACACCAATTGGTTTTCCGGCAGTATTAAAAGCGGATACAACTTGTCCAATAATGCGAAACATAGCCGGGTGATAGCTTTGATAATAGGATGATACACTAGGGTTGAGCCTATCAACCGCCGTAAGATATTGACACAGATCATTGGTACCTATACTGGCGAAATCTACTTCTTGGGCGGCTACCTCTGCCATTAAAGCAATGGCAGGAATCTCAATCATAATACCAATTTTAACATCGTCGTTATATTGGATATTTTCTTGTTTAAGTTCATTTTTAACTTCTTCTATGATTGCTTTAGCATTGCGGATATCATCAATACTACCTACCATTGGAAGCATAATCCATAGGTTGCCATAACAAGCGGCTCTTAAAGCTGCCCTCAATTGGGTTTTAAATAAAGGAAGATTAGCAAAACAAAGACGTAGTGCGCGCAAGCCCAAAAAAGGATTATCTTCTTTAGGCAATTCCATACTTTCAAGTTGCTTGTCGCCGCCAATGTCTAAAGTACGCAAAATTAGCGGCCTCTCACCAAATTCAAGAGCCGCTTTTCTATATTCCTTAAACTGCTCTTCTTCAGATGGCAAATGAGTACCTGACATGTACATAAATTCGGTACGGAACAAGCCAACGCCATCCGTATATTTGGAGCCTTCCAACTCTTCAGGAGCCGCAGACCCGATATTCAAATGTATGTCAATACGAACCCCATCTTTTGTGACAGGCTCTACGCCTTGGAATTTTTTAAGATCTTTCGCATAAACCAAATATTCTTTCCTCTTTTTAGAATATACGCGCTGATCTTCCTCTGTTGGCCGTGTTAGTAAAATGCCTTCTAAGGCATCTACAATTATAGTTTCGTCATCTTTTAAGTTAGCCATAATATCAGCAACACCAAGCACCGCAGGGATTTCATAACTACGGGCAATAATTGCAGAATGAGAAGTAGAGCCGCCAATTTCGGTGACAATTGCCGCTACATTTGGCCTGTCCAAAGTGGCAGTATCTGATGGAAAAAGGTCATGGGCAACTATAACCACGGGTCTTTTAAAATGAGACAAATCAGATAAATTGGTTTCTTTTACTCCAAACCAAATTCTGTACAACCGTCGCCGTATATCTTGTAAATCAGCAACCCGTTCTTGCATCACCGGGTCTTTTACTTTGCTAAGCAAGCGGATAAACTTGTCATATGTTTTTTGAATAGCCCATTCAGGTGAAAGCAGTCCTTCTGTAATACGCTCTTGGATTTCTTCATTCATAGCTATGTCAGAAAGCATTTCTATATGGGCGGCAAAGATATCAGCCTTGTCCGGATATTTTTCTTTAATGGCTAATAATTCACGTTTTGCCTTTTCTTTTATGTCTAAATATTGGTGGAGGGCAACCTCCGCCTCTCCAAGAGAAATAGTTTTTGCTTTAATGTCAGGTGAAAAAACAGTGTAGCGATACACTTCACCTACAGCTATTCCCGGAGAGACGGGGTTTCCTTTATATTTCATATATTAAGCCCCTTCATTTTCGTTGTTTTCGGCAGGTGCATTTCTTTGATAGCGCAATTCAAAAATAGAAAGAACTACAAATGCGGCTGCTAAAACAATAAAACCGACAATAGGATTATGGAATGCAACCATTGTTACCATAGCATCTACACAGTCATGACCCACACCTGTGGTACCTACTGCGGCAAAACCGTTAAACATGTTATAGGTAAAACCAGACAAGAAGATGAGTATAAAACCATAAGAGAAGCCGGACGCTACAGCACCACGACGACCGCCTAAAGCGTTACCCATAATACCGGCTACGCCCCCGGTAAAGAAAGCACCAATAATGGATACTAAAGGCACAGTACCAAACGCAAAAGCGGAAGCAACCATAGCTACAAGCATACCAACTACAGAGGTGATAAAGCCAATCATAAGGGCGTTTGGTGCATAAGCAAAAATAGCAGGTACATCCAAAGCCGGAATAGCATTAGGCACTAATTTATCTGAGATACCTTTAAAGGCCGGTACAAGCTCGCCCAAGAACATACGAACACCTTGCAACATGACCAAAATACCGGCAGCAAAGCCCAAACCTTGCATTATACCAAAGAGTATATGGTTAGTATCTCCGGCATGGGCAGCAACTCTGGCAGGCCCTGCAATAATCACCAAGATTACATAGAAAAGCAACATAACTACAGAAATAGCAATAGCTGTATCTTTAAAGAAAGTTAAACCTTTTGGCAATTTCATATCTTCTGTACTCTTGGAAGGATCCCCTACAAGCTTACCAATATAAGCAGAAGGTACGGTGCCAAGGGTAGTTAAGTGAGCCAAGGCAAAATCATTGCCGCCAATAACTTTTCTGATTACAGGCTGAGAAACCGCAGGTAATACAGTAAGAAGTGCCCCTTGAACTATACCACCAATTACAATCATCATAATTTCGTTAAATCCTGCCATATATAGAACATAAGCAACCAATACGGAAGATATCCACATCATGTGCCCGGTCAGGAAGATATATTTAAGAGGTGAAAATCTTGCAAAAATTACATTGATCAAAAATCCCAGTGCCATAATAAGAGCCGAAGTACCGGCAATAGCCGGAACAGATTCCATCATAGCAGCGGATATTAATTCAGATCCTGTTGCAAATCCTGACAAATTAAATACTTCTTGAAACAAGAATACAAAAGGCAAAATATGTGTAATTAAAAATCCTACACCCGCAGATAGTATTAACATACCTAAAGCAGTTTTTACAGTTCCCGAAAAAACTTGTGTGCCGTTTTTACCTTGTAGTACCAAGCCTATCAATGCGACCAATGCTAATATAAGCGCAGGTGTCATGATAATTTCAAGTATAAAATTCAATACTGGCATCAAAATCAACCTCTCAATTTATATCTTATCTTGTTTTACTTTGCTTAGATTCAGATACATTTACAGCTACATTCACAATTTCTTATAGTAAGCCTTTGCCTTTCAAGTACGTCCTTAACTCTTCTTGAATTTCGGGAACCTTAACAACATTTTTTACAAAAACAACATTGCTGCGCCCTGACATTTCGTCTCTAAAATCCTCTGCTGTTACAATTAAATCTGCACTCATGCCTTCCATGGTTCCTGCGGCCCAGTGCTCAACATCGCAACTAACACCCAGTTGTTTCATGGCCTTTTCCACACTCATCTTTAGGATAAGACTGGAACCCATTCCTAAGCCGCACACACAGATAATTTTCATCGTTGTGTCCCCCTTTAGATTATAAACATGCAATCATGCTGCTATAATTTTTTATATGTTCAGCATTAATTTTGTCTCCTTTATCTAGGTTAGAGCTGACATATATAGGAGGGATATGCCCATCTTTTACGCAATTTTCTACTGTTTGTGCAATAATAGCATCCATAACGGTTGTGCCCAAAATTGTAGATGTTCCGCAAAATTTAGGTTCTACGCCTTCCATTTCAAGTACTGCATCACCACTTACGCATTTTAAATCAATTACTACATCTGCCACATCTTTAAGGTTTTTACCACTGGAGTGACGAGAAGAAACACCATCCGCAAATTGCCCGGACACTAAAGCAATCACCTTCATGCCCTTTTCCCCGGCGGCTAAAGCCATATCTACAACCGCAGGGTTGCGCCCGGATACTGAAACTATAATCATGGTATCGGCAGCATCAGTATTTTCAAGATCCAGATAAGCTTGTGAGAAGCCCTCTACTCTTTCTTGGAAGGTGCTTAACTTTGCCTTTGGGGATAAGGACAAATGAGGAATGATTAAAGCATTAACCGGAACCAGTCCGCCGGCTCTATAAAACACTTCCATTGCAAACACTTGAGAATGTCCACATCCAAATACATGTATTACGCGCCCTTTTTTGATAGAGTTTGAGCAATATTCTGCGGCTTGTTCAATGTTTTTTCCTTCTTCTTTAAACTGTTGCTCTAACTGATTTTTAACAACTTCATAAAACTCAAGATACTTCATAATTCTGTTCAACCTCCATTAATTTTTTCAAAATAGCATCCGAATCTGTACCATCCAGCAACAAAGTTAAAAATTCGTCATCATTCATGCATTGGGCCAGCTCTTTAAGCAAATTTTGATGGCTTTTATTATCAACTGCTGCAAACATAAAAGCAGCCTTTACACGTTTATCAAGCAAAAACACAGGGGTCTTTAGCAGTGCCAAGGTCATACATATCTCAGAGACTCCCGACTCCGGACGTCCATGAAAAAATGCAATGTCATCCAGCAGCACCATGTAAGACCCGTATTTTTCTACTGTTTCTTTTACAGAGTTTAAAAACTCAGCCTCAATTAATCCTTTTTTTAGCAAGGGTTCCCCTGAGATATCCACTAGTTGTTCCCAGCTTTCACACTCCACATTGGTTAAAAGGTGATCCTCGTGTATTAGATTGGATATCATAAACCTTGCACTCCTCCGGTGATTTATATTTTAAAACCGTGGACTTTGCCCACACCCACAAACTTTTTAAAAAAAGTTTGAACAAAAACTTTATCTTAAAATCGTGCGAATGCACGATTTTTGGAAGGGGTCAAGGGGATTAATCCCCTTGTGGGAGTTTGAGGGCAAAGCCCCATGTGCGTCCAATTAAGAGATAAGACGAAAAATAGTATACTTTCGTTTGCGTTTAGAGGAAGCACAAATTTTTGGAATTAAATATAAAAATTCTTTTTTTATTCGTGACGC
>WQVX01000180.1 GCA_009785615.1 Defluviitaleaceae bacterium
AAAAGTTGAGTATGGCCCGGAAGATATGGAGTCCATTGAGCTTGCTTATGCCACAACCATCCATAAGTCGCAGGGAAGTGAATATCCAATAGTCATTATACCGATGCTGACTGAAGCCTATATAATGTTGCAACGAAACCTTATCTATACCGCCATCACACGGGCGAAAGAAAAGGTCATAATCGTTGGGCAGAAAAAAGCCTTATTTACTGCTATCCATAGAGCGGAAACCGCAAAGCGGAATACCGTGCTTGGAAAATTGCTGGCTGCATAGCTTGCTAAATTGTTTACCCCGGGGCAAATGCCTCTTTGAGATTCTCCATGCCATCGCATAATGCGGTGGCTTTTTTGTACTTTCTAGTTATTCAAGCAAAACAAAACCCCTATATGACAGGGGAACCTGTTCAGAGGGGTTTATTGCATTTTAGCATGAATGTTTTTACTGAAAAACTGATTTTTCAAACCTATCAAGCAAGTCTTCAAAAACAACCAACGCATCTTTGATAGGTTCTGGTGATGTCATATCAACACCTGCTTCATTAAGCAGGTTAGTTGAATAATCCTTACAGCCGCTTTTTAACAAGTTCAAATATTTTTCAACAGCCGGAGCACCTTCATTGCGGATTTTCTTTGATAATGCCATAGATGCTGCAAAACCAGTTGCGTATTGATATACGTAGAACGTTCTATAGAAATGTGGTATACGACTCCAATGGTAGCCTGCTTTATCGTCAATATTCAAACCGGTGCCATTGTGTTTTGTTAGTAGGTTGCGATATAGTTGGCTCAACGTATCGGCTGTAAGGGGCTTACCCTGCTCTGCCATTTCATGAGTCAGCATTTCAAACTCTGCAAGCATGGTCTGACGGAAGAAAGTACCGACAAACTTTTGAATGAAATAATTAAGAAGATAGTTATATTGGATTTTGTCGGTGGTGGTACTAAGCAAATGGTTCATAAGCAGAGCTTCATTTACAGTAGAGGCGACTTCCGCTAAAAACATACTGTAACTGCTGTACATAACAGGCTGGGTAGCATGGGAGTAATGATAATGCATAGCATGACCCATTTCATGGGCAAGGGTGAACATATCATCAATAGTATCATCATAATTCATAAGGACATACGGGTGCTTAAATCCGAATGTACTCCATGAATACGCTCCGCTTCGCTTGCCTTTATTTCCGTATACATCAACCCAACCTTCGCTGAACCCTTTCCTCAGCAAATCTTGATATTCTGGCCCAAGCACAGCCAATCCGTCTGTAACTATGGTTTTGGCATCTGGCCAACTCATATACGTGTTGGCGTTCTCAACAATAGGTACAGACATATCCCACATATGCAGCTCGTCATATTTTAAGCACCTTTTCCGTATTCCAAGATAACGGTGAAAGATGTGCAGATTATCACTCACTGTGTCAATAAGGTTTTTATATATTGCCTTTGGGATATTGTAGACGGATAAAGCGGCATCCAATGCGCTGCCGTATTTTCGCACCCCTGCTGTGAATAAGTTAGCTTTGACAGAATGGCTATATGCTGTGGCTATTGTATTTTTCTGAGCAATATACGCATCAATTACGTTGTGGAATGTATTTTTCCGTAGGGTTCTATCCGGTTTCTCCATCAATGCACTATAGCTGGCGTGATTGACTTCGTGTTCATTCCCATTGCTGTCTGCTGCTTTTGCAAACACTATGTCTGCATTGTTTAACATAGTGAATATATTTTGCGATGCTTGGCCTATCTCGTCTGCCTTTGCCAGTATTTCTTCGTTATCAGAGGTTAATATGTGATTTTTCAAACGAAGTATATTGTCAAAGAATTGTCTGTATATTTTTAGACCATCATTGGTGTCCATATATACATTTATTTTTTCTTGCCCTATAGCGATAATTTCGGGCTCAATAAAACTAATCGCCGCTTGGAATTTAGTATTAAGGCTTGCGGCATTATCAGCCATACCTTGATAAAACGAATTTGTAGTATCTTCATCCTTTTTTAAGTGAGAGAAAAGATATAGCCTATAGGTATCAACTTGCAATTCATATAACAGCGCAAGGCAGCTCAGTAGACTTTCGGCAGACTCCCCAAGTCTGCCACTGAATGTTTCGATTTGATTTAATGAAGCCGCCAAAGCGTCAAAGCTATTTTGCCAAGCCTCATCGCTTGTAAAAATGGTTGTAAGATTCCACTTAGACTCCGGTGCAACTTCACTTCTATGTTTTAACTCATACAAGCGCAGTTCCTCCTTATGCTGATTTTAGAATTATCAAGTTATCTGTGTGATATAGGGCAATTTCGTCTTTCGTCTTCCAATTTAACGTCTGCCTTAATTCTTTCGACAGGGAAATCATACCTAGTTGGTCCACTTCACAGACAGCACTTTCGGATTCTGGTCTGTTTTTTACTTTTTGTAAGATTACTATTGTGTCAACGACTGAAAGAGAAATTTTATCCCCGGTTTCTAATCCAAGTTTCTTTCTCAAGGTGCCATGCAATACTAATCTGCCTTGTTCGTCTATAACACGCGAGCTATATCGCTCCATGTTCTCCACCTCCGGTTTACTTGATTCTCTACAAGTTCAGGTATTGCCCCCACTGCAAAGCAGACGGGGGCGAGTTATTTGGTTCAAAGCGCATCATACTGTTATTGATTTACCACCATGGTGGAAACCGATTAAATGGAACTATGGTCACAAGGTACTCACAAACAACTGATGCACATTCGTACACCTTAGCTGCTAATGTGCAATAGATCTCATACAACATAGGGGATGCCTCCTTTCAAGAAGTTGATATGTGATGATGTAGCTACTTAAATGCCAAACCATACTGCTCACGCCACTTTCAACGTCTGAATTAAATTATCCGTTTTTATGAGGCTTATAGATATGTTCGCATTCCTTTCCATAATGCCTACGAGCATATCTTTTTTAACCACAAAATCAGGTGACACGATATTAGTACCTTCGTTTGTGCTTATATCGGTTTGGATATTAAAGCTGAAGCTATTTATCGCAAGTGTCTGCTGATGTTCAACCACGACTCTGATTGACTTGTTAATTTGACTCTTTGCCTCGTTGATGGCGTTTTCCACAAATTCATTGATAATGATATACAAATCATAGTTGTTTAGATTTATTCCACTGGTATTTCTGCCATTGGAGTCTGTGGGTATCACGGATACATCAATGGTAATCCCAAGTTTCTCACCGGTGTAAGCAAGCTCGTATAACATGGCTTGCAAGATTGGATTTTCGATTGATTGAATTACTCTTACCATGTCATAAAACGCAAGGTTGGTTGTTTTATCGTCATGCCCTAAAAAATACTCATACTTGGCAATGGTCTGTTGCGCCCATTGTGCAACGGTAAGCAAGTTACTGGCCTGTATTGCTATTTGCTTTTCAAGGGAGACTGAGTATTCCCTATAAATTGCAAATATTACGGCTGTAGTTAGCAGAGCCAGAGCAAGGACTGAATAGTTCACCATTCCTAAAGTTTCAAAGAACATAGGAAAAAACAAGTTAAAAAACGCAATGAAGAATATCTTTGCTCCGATATCAATGAATAAAAGCTTTTTACTCATATCCCGTCTAAATACAATGTGTCCAAACCTTCTGATAAACAACGCCACCGCTAGATGCGCCAGCGAGAGGATAATCACAAAGCCCGAAAAGTTTCCAATCCACTCAATTGGAAAGAGGATAAATATAATGCTCCCGGTAAACGCAATTATCCATTGAAACGCAACCAGTATTGTTAACGCGAAGCTGAATCCTTTTACATAGTCATAAACCTTGCTTTTGATTGCACCTGATATATTGCCACAATACATATTCATGCCAATGAACACTGTTGTGATGGCGAGGAACATGTAATTAGCGTGTACCTCTTGCTCAAATATGGTAAACACCACATCTATCGTAAATATGAGTGTAAAATAGGTTAAGCATGTCCGTCTTTTTCGTTTTATTCGCCCGACTCTAGCGGTACTGCTACTTAAATGAAAGTAATCTGTAAAAAACCCCGAAGCGATAATTAGATAGGATAAGGAAGAGGCAACTGATTTAATCAAATCTAATATTTCCAATCCATTACCGCCTTCCTGTGAAACACTGAGCATGGGCAATTATGATTATTGCTAAAATGCAAAATATAAGTGCTTTGCCGTTTTTCTATGCGTTTCACCCTAGTCATGTTTGCGATAAAGGCCTTATGGCACTGTACAAACCCGCCATCTAATCTATTAAGTACATCTTGTAGGTCACACTTAAATGTGGACATTCCCCCTGCAAAGACAACACATGTATTATGTGTGCCTTTTACTTTTTCAAAATACAAAATATCGGAAAGACGAATTTTCAAAACTTCATCTCTATTTTCTACAAGAAAAAATCCATCTGATGATTTGGGCCGATAAATTTTAGAGGTGACCTCGTGCGCCCTTTTTACATGTAGATTTTGTTCGGCATTACAACTGCTCTCGTTACTTACAGTCTCAAGGGGAAACACTACGATGGTGCTTAAATCTATTAGATATAGCACTACCGTTATGGAATCTACCATGCTTGCTCTATTTAGTAATCCATGGGGCATTGTCAGTACATTGTCATTGATGATAGTTGTTAGGATGGTCATCCCATAGTCTGTACCGAAATGATTAGTGCCGGGGATAGAGGTATTCCCATATAAATTGTTTGTAGTTATGGCTATTGAGCCTTCGTTAGCAGAAATAGTGACCGTTTGCTCTGCTTTTTCACCAAACTTGCTTATTCGGCTCATGCACTCAGGAATAATAATAGTGCAGCTATCATCCCCACGGTTATTGATAAAGACAGTTTCTTTTCGTATATATCTCATTTTACACGCCCTTGAAATTGCCTTTGACAACCAGAATATAGACGACTGCTAGAGCATCGGTTTGCTCATGGTTCGTTTTATGGTCGTTTTGCTGCATCTTGTGAGTTTTTGTTGATAGCCTCCTCTAAAGGTTGATAGAGTTATTGCAAGGAGTAATAGTATTTGTAAATATTTTAACCCATATGGGGTAATGATGCAACCCCTTATATTCCGTTTCATGGATATTTGTTTTCACTTACAATTATGAAGAGGAGCTGATGAACTCATGAATATCCTGGAGCGAATAGATAAATTAAGAAATGACAGAGGCTGGTCAATACACAAACTTTCAAAAGAAGCCGGCCTGAAACAATCTACGGTCAATAATTTGTTTGAAAGAAATAACTTACCTACTTTGCCGACCTTGGAGAAACTATGTGCGGCTTTCGGTATTTCTCTTGCTGAGTTTTTTGGCGAATGTAAAGAACAGGTTTTGACAAGAGAACAAAAATCATTACTTAATGAATGGGATAAGCTAACAATGGAGCAAAAGAAAAATTTGCTACCAATACTCATCAAAGGCATCAATTGATCTTATTTTTCAAAGAGAACCATATTCACTCTGAACATTTTAAATATCAAAATAATAGGCAACAAAAAATCGGTAGGATCTCTCCCACCGATTTTTTTATTCATGCAGCATCGTCATAAGCCTGATCTTCTGCCCAAAAGGGTGTCATAAATTTGCTAAGACAGATTCCAGCCATTTCTCTTTCAAACACAGTAGCATCTTCGATTGCTGCCATTTCCTCAGCAATTGTT
>WQVX01000181.1 GCA_009785615.1 Defluviitaleaceae bacterium
GAAGCCTCATTGTCAGAGCAAGAGTCTATATATGAAAATTATCAAAAAGAGATAATGGCTCATTCTCAAAAAGTTTCTGCTAAATGGGCAGAGTTGCAACAACAGGAAGCAACTGTCAAAACATTGGAGGCAAATCAAAAACGTCTTAATGAAGCAAAAATCACTGTTGATATGGACGGTTATAAATCCAAACAACAAGAATTAGCTGATGCTTTGGCTTCACATGCCCAAAAAGAAAAGGAATTGACTCAAGAAATAGACAACTATTCTCAAGCGCATTCCCAATTAATAGAAAAAGGAGCGGCATTACGTAATAAAATCCAGTCTACTCAACAAGAACACCATGCCGCAGTGTCCAGACATAAATTACTATCAGAAATGGCTCGGGATTATGGCGGATATTATGCCAGCGTTAAATCAGTTCTCAAGAAAAAAGATACTGATTCTATATTTGGCAAAGGTATTTTTGGCACAGCAGGAGATTTAATAACCATTCCTCAAAGCTATGAACATGCCTTGTCTGTTGCTCTGGGTGCATCATCTCAAAATATTATTACTGCTACAGAAGCAGATGCTCAACGGGCTATCACCTATCTGAAATCTTCTAAAGCAGGACGTGCAACATTTTTGCCTATATCAGCCATGAAGGCGAGAATTATCACTTCAGAGATGGACAAACTATTAATAGAGCCCGGTGTTATTGGTTTAGCCGGCAAGTTAATTTCTTTTGATCCGATTTATGCTCCTGTTTTTGGATATTTATTAGGTAATGTTTTTGTAGTTGAACACCTTAACCGGGCTATTGCTCTATCAAAAAAATATCGCCAAAGTTATAGGCTTGTAACCTTGGAAGGAGATCTTATAAGCCCCGGTGGTGCAATGACAGGTGGAAGCCAAGGGCGTCAATCAACTGAATTGCTGGGGCGCAACAGAGAAATTAATGAACTGGCTGATAAAGTTAGCACCTATAAATCACAAATCAATTACCTGGAGCAAGAACAGCAAACCCATATCACTAAAGAAAAAGAAATTGAACAACAATTAGCCAATTTAAGGCAAAAATTTCAAACTATCGCCATAGAAAAGAATAATTGTCAAAATCTCGTATATAACAATGAGTCCGGGATTAAACATTTGCAACAACAACTATCTGCACTTGAGCAAGAAAAAAATCAAGTGATAACTAATCTAAACCAGTCTCGCCAAAGAATTATTGAATTACAAGGAGAGTGTATTCGAGAGAATCAGGCCATTAAAAATATCCAAAAAAGTCAGGAGGATCATAGGCAACAGCAAATAGATAATCGTAAATTGCGTGAAGATGCTATGGCTTTACTTACAGAGCACAAAATTCAATTGAGCAAACTAACTCAATCTTTGCAAACAACACAATTTGGTATATCTCGCATCGTTGATGAATTAGATTCCTTAAAAAAGGAAGAGGTGTCCCTTAAAACTGAATTAGATAAATTATCTGAATCTTCTTCATATAACAGCGAATTAGCTCAAAAGAGGCTTGAAGATCTTAGAGCAGAATTAGAAAAACAACAAACAAATTTATCTGATATAGAAGAGAGAATTTCACAGATAAAATCTGTTACAGCTAAATTGGAAGCAGAGCATAAAGATAACATGGAGGTATTATCTCGCTTGAATCGCGAGTCCGACCGCTTAGAATCCCGTTTTGAGCAAATTGAAACGGAAAGCCGTCGGCTACACAACGAAATATGGGATTCTTACAGCTTAACGTTTCAAAGTGCGCAAGATTTTCGCAATTCAGAATACACAGGAGCCGCTTTAAGACGGGAGGAAAAACGCCTAAAGACTGAGATAACAAGTTTAGGTAATGTAAATGTTGGTGCTATAGAGGCTTATCAGGTTTTACGACAAAGGCATGATTTTTTGACTTCCCAAAGAGACGACATACTTGAGGCAGAAGCGCAGCTACAGGAGTTAATCAGAGAATTAACAGAGCAAATGGAGCAGCAATTTATTGTACAGTTTAAGCTTATTGCCAAAAATTTTAATGATGTTTTCCAAGAAATGTTTGGTGGTGGAAAAGCCGGCCTTGTAATGAGCGACCCGGATCATGTTCTGGAATCCGGCATAGAAATTACTGCCCAACCACCGGGAAAGAATCTTCAAAGCATGTCGTTGTTATCCGGTGGCGAAAGGGCTTTAACTGCAATTGCATTGCTATTTGGTATTTTACGCATGAAGCCGTCTCCATTTTGCATCTTAGATGAAATTGAAGCTTCACTTGATGATGCTAATGTTAATCGCTTTGCAGAGTTTTTAAAAGTTTATGCGGGGGATACTCAATTTATCGTTATAACGCACCGTAAAGGTACTATGGAATGTGCTGATACACTATATGGTGTAACAATGCAAGAAATGGGGATATCTAAAATGGTTTCAGTAAATTTCAGCTAATACAGCTTCTGACAGGTCTATTGTCTAATTTACAGTTATTTGCTATACTTCCTAACAGAAAGGCAGTGATCCAATGATTCCTTCCGGTAACTCAATACATGTATTACAGTCTGATTCACTTTACGTGGAGATCAATGAAATAGGTGCAGGGTTGCACCGCCTTTATTCTAAAAAAACAAAAACAGAATATCTATGGGAACAACAGGCATCAGTTTTTTTTCCCATAGTCGGGCAGCTTAAAGGAGATAAATATAGTTATAATGGCAAAAGTTATCATATGCCATATAATGGATTTGCCGCAAATATGCCGTTTGTTGTCTCTAATCCTTTGAATTATCAAAACGCCCTTGCATTCACTTTAGAAGATACTCCGGCAACTCGAACCATTTATCCATTTTCCTTTGCTCTACAAGTTGTATTTATTGTAAATTGGAGTCAACTTGAGATCGCCTATCAGGTAATCAACGAAACCAATGGGCCTATGTATTTTTCATGTGGTTCTTATGAAGGGTACACCTGCCCTCGACTTGAAGGTGAAACCTTAGAAGATTATTACATTGAATTTAATGACGAACATGATTACGAAAGCTTTACTACTGCTCCCGGAGGTCTTTTGACAAAATCGACATATCCCGTTATAGAAAATGGCAAGATGCTTCCTCTCAATCATAAATTATTTGAAAATGACTCCTTGGTATTTATTGATATTCCTAGCGGCAATGCTGTGTTAGGATCGCGTAAATCTCAGGCCAAAATAGACATAGCTTATGATCCTGCTCCTAATCTTATGGTTTGGACAAAAAAAGAGGATCCTTTTATTGGCATTGGCCCTTCATGGGGAGTGTCTGATTTTGAGGATAATGATGAAGATTTAACTACTAAGCCCGGCATTATTTTATTAGAAAAAGGCGGAGTTTTTATTTGGAAGCGTTTCATAAACATTTACGAATAGGAGACATCAATGAAACTCCAGTATTTAGGCACTGCGTCAGCCGAAGGCTGGCCTAGCCTATTTTGTAATTGTAAGCAGTGCGAAACTGCCCGATTGTTAGGTAGAAGAAACATTCGGACTAGGGCGCAAGCAGTTTTGTATGCTGAAGCAGTAGGGACAGGCAGCCCGGATGATATTTTGCTTATTGATTTGCCACCGGACACCTATATGCATGTATTACATCACGGCTTGCGTTTAGATCGAATAGGCCATATGTTGATTACTTACAGCTACCCCGGCAAATTTACCCCCGGTGAACTTTCTTACCGTTATGGGGCATTTGCAAACCCTATGCCTAACTTTACTTTTAACGTTTATGGAAATGAAGCTACAGAAGTGCGGTACAAAAACGAAGTAACTTATAGACCGGAATCCGGAATAGAATACCATGTAGTAGAAAGTTTTCGTCCTTTTGAAGCGGGAGTGTTTACGGTTACTCCTTTGCCCGCCTTTCACGATAAAAACGAGGAATGCTTTATATATATGATTGAACATAGCGGTAAGCGAATGCTATATGCTCATGATACAGGTATATTCCCCAAAGAAACTTTTGAGTATATTTCCGGTAAATTTTTTGATTTAGTAAGCCTGGACTGCACTTACTGCACTACAAGCGAAGGTGTTTATCATATGGGATTGCCGGATGCAGAAAATGTAAAACGTCGTATGGACGCTATAGGGTGTTTGAAGCCTAAAACCAAAATTGTGTTAAATCATTTTTCCCATACTAACGGAACTTGCTACGATGCCCTAAATGAAATAGCAGCAGAGCATGACATGGAAGTATCTTATGATGGTGGTGTTTGGGATATTTGAAGAAGTATGAAAGGAAGTGTTGAAAATTAAAAAGAAAATTTTATTGCTTTTTTTTGTCGGAATTTTGGCGTTGTCTCCCATGATTGTATTTGCATCTGCAACCCGTGAAATTCCATATGACCAAGCTCTTTCCGGAGCAATAAGCAGAGATGCGTCTGTTACTTCAATAAATCGGGATATCAGAAGTATAAGATCCCAAGCTCGAACTACAGAAAGAGCGTACTTAGATATTATTAATACCAACAGACCAAAGAGTGAGGAATTGCAAGGCCGGTGGAAGTCTTTAACAGCAGAACGTGACCGCCTCGAAAGAGAACGGGATAGAATGCTTCTGTCTTTAGAATTATCATTGCGCAACCGCTTAGCTAATATAGCCGGAATTGAAGTGGATTTAGAAATAATGGGGCAACGATTAGCTTTGCAGGAACAATCATTTGAACAAACAAGACTTAGAAATCAACATGGTATGGCTAGTGATGTTGATTTGCGTGAAGCTGAACATGATTTAGAACAAGCTAGGCTAACTTTAGAAACATTAACTTTAACACTACAAAATGAGCACCAATCCCTTAATAGTTTAGTTAACCATCCTATTACTGCCAACATTCAAATTATTTATGATATCCACGATTTTGAACCATTACCTGATGAATCGGAGCTTGAACGCTTTATACAAAGACAAAAGGCCATGGATCACAACCTGCTAAACTGGCAGGATCAAGTGGCAATACGCCATTATGAATGGCAACGCCAATTAGATGATCCGGCAGTAGATAATCAATATATGAGACTCCAGCATCAAATAGCCGTAATGGAGCGAAATATGGCAGAGCGTCAAGCAGAATTATCAGTACGGAATGCATTAGCAGAATGGGATCGTTTGATAGAGCAGCAAGTAGCGTTGGAAGCAGATTTGACCCAAGCCATTGCAGATTATGAAAATATGCAAAATCGACTGGAGGCCGGGCTGGTTACGCAAATACTGGTTGATCAAATGGCTCTTGCTGTTGCTGCAAGCGAAGCAAGGCTGGCGCAACACGATTATGCTTTTTGGATTGCACGGCTACGGATTGACCATCCTTATGTTAGATAGATGATAGATCCCTGCATATATTTTAAAAGTAAATCGACAGACTTATGTTTGTCGGTTTTTTTTATGGCGATTTTGATATATAGCACTTCCACTTCGCACTAACGTGCTTCGTGTCGGCGAAAAGAGGCACAATTACGCGATTTTAAATTAAATTTTTGGGTGGTGTTTCAAAAAGTATGATGGCACTTATGCGTAGCCAAAATTAATGTAATGCACGGTCATCTTAAAGGCTTTAAAGTGATTTATGAGTTTCTTGGAGAAATTACAGGATTTACGAAAAA
>WQVX01000182.1 GCA_009785615.1 Defluviitaleaceae bacterium
GAGACTATGAATGGTATCTTGAACCTGAATATGTGCCCATTGACTTCCATCACTCATGGTTACAATACGGCTTACATACAAGCTGTTTCCGGTTCTTAAAGTGCCTGTACTTTCAGCAGTAGGTAGTGGATTACTACGTATGGTAGTAGTAACTGTGCCGGCATTAGGAGCAACATATCTTGTTCTTGTTTTTCACCATAACAACATACCTCCCTCAATTTTTTTCCTTTATTTAACACCATAATACTTTATATCATACAAAGCTACAAAGATCATCCCTTTCATTTTGTAATTCGGTTCACATCCTCTAATGTTAGTGTCATACCAAGGTGGGTTGCCATCTTAAAGAGAGTTTCAAGACTAGGGCTTTTAGCACGAGTTTCTATCCTGCATATCGCCCCCTTAGTAATACCAACCTTTTTTGCCAACTCCTTTTGAGTCATTTTCATTTCGATTCTTTTACTTACTAGTGTGCTTATAATGCAATTCAGAGATTTTACAAAGAGGAGTTCATCTTCATCAAATACCTCTTTTTCGTTAAACTCAGCAAATAATTTTTCTTTGCCATATTTGCGAAATACTTCCTCCTTAAATGCTTCGTATGCTTTCTCATCCATATCCCTGAATTCACATACTTCTGCCATAGCACCTGTATCTCCTCTCTAAAAAGATTTTTTAGTCAACATATTTTTTCCTCCTCATATTTTTTCACTACCTTGTTGTTACTTAATGGTGCCAAAATTCGGTTATTACAATTTCATCTACTGTAAAAACGCATAAATATATTCTAGCCGACAATCTCAACAGTTATTTCCAATTATGCGTAATTTGTTGAAAGTAGGTTCTGTACCATCCACTGTATATCAAATTACTTCAACAAACAACCTCTTCGCCCTGGCCAGTATAAAAATTTATAGTCAATATGTAATACTATAAAACCGGCGCAGGACGACAGTCGTTTTACGCAACAAATTATCACTTCAAATCATGTTCACAATAAAAAAGACGCAACCACATTTTAGCCCTATTCAAAATCGACTTTTTTGTGGTTTTATCTAAGCAATCTTTTTCAGCAGCTTGAAGAAGGTAGATAACAACTGTTTCTTTCCCCCTATGTACTGCCAGGAATACAATCCGACCATCAACTTCAAGACTAAATATGCCTTCACCTTCGTCATCATAAGCCATACCACGAATGACTTGCGCTAATTCATCATCTAATTCAAGACAATGCTGGCTACGGATCATTGATTTGATGAAATTTGCCTTATTAGAACCGAGAGAGTTCATAGATTCTTCAAATTCTCTCGTAAACTGTGTAGTGGCCATTAACTTATCATTCCTTTCTCATATTAATTCTCATTTTTTTACAAGTGCTACAACATATTTCAAAGATCATAAAACACTGGCTAACCAAGTTAGCTGTCATTAATCATCATCCTTTCCAATTAAAATTTCATTTAACAGATTAATTTCCATAAATTTATAGTTGACACAAATGCATGATATACCAGAGGCGCATCTTTGTCAAGAAAAAATTTCCAAATAAAATATGAAATAGACATAAGATTGTTAGCCTCGTTATATAAAAAAATGAGGGATTAATTAACATCAGAGCAAAAAATAGTGTAGGGGCTGTTACTTCTAAACTTAGTAACTCTTGCACCTGGTAAAATTCTCTGATAAGCTATTTGGAATATACACTTATAAAATTACTAGGGGTGATTATGCTATGTCAATTAAAACGATCAAAAAGGTTCTGGTAGCGAATCGTGGCGAAATTGCTATTCGTGTATTCAGAGCTTGTAACGAATTGGGTATTTCTACTGTTGCAATCTATTCTCAGGAAGATGCATTTAACTTATTTCGTACCAAAGCGGACGAATCCTATCTGGTGGGTAAAAATAGTACCCCTTTAGGTGCATATCTGGATATTGAAGGCATCATTAAATTAGCAAAAGCAAAAAATGTAGATGCAATACATCCCGGATATGGATTTTTATCTGAAAACCCTAAATTTGCTCGTGCTTGTGAAGAAAACGGTATTATTTTTATAGGCCCTCCTTCTCATATTTTAGAAAAAATGGGGGACAAATTATCCGCTAAAGAAATTGCAATAAAATGCAACGTTCCTACAATTCCGGGTAGCGAAAATCCTTTGGAAGGCGTAGAGGATGCCTTGCAAAAAGCCGCAGAATATGGATTTCCAATTATCCTTAAAGCGGCGGCCGGCGGCGGTGGACGCGGTATGCGCCGATGCAATAACGAAGAAGAACTTACGGTTGCTTTCCCGCTTGTTCAAAGTGAGGCATTAAAGTCCTTTGGCAACGGCGATATCTTTATGGAAAAATACCTGGTAGAGCCTAAGCATATCGAAATGCAGATAATTGCAGATAAACATGGTAATGTCGTTCATCTTTTTGAGCGTGATTGCTCTCTTCAACGGAGGCATCAAAAAGTAATAGAAGTTGCTCCTGCTGTTTCAATTTCTCGGGAAACCAAGCAAGCTATCTACGATGACTCTGTAAAACTGGCTAAATCTGTTGATTATGTAAATGCGGGCACTGTAGAATTCCTTGTAGATAAAGACGGCAGACATTATTTTATTGAGATGAACCCACGGGTTCAAGTTGAACACACTATAACAGAAGTAATTACCGGCGTAGATATTGTTCAAACTCAAATTAGAGTTGCTGAAGGCCATAAACTCCACGACTCGGTTATTGATATTCCTCACCAAGAAGATATCACTTATACAGGTGTGGCAATTCAATGTCGTGTTACTACAGAAGATCCTCGTAACAATTTCTCTCCGGACTATGGCAAAATTTCTGTTTATCGCTCCAGCGGCGGCTTCGGCGTTCGCCTTGATGCAGGTAATGCATTTACAGGTGCAGTGATTTCTCCTTACTATGACAGCTTATTAGTTAAAGTTACTACCTTTGACCGCTCTTTGGAAGGTGCTACCCGCAAAGCATTGCGTGCTCTTAAAGAAATGCGCATTCGCGGAGTAAAAACTAACCTTCGTTTTCTTAGCAACATCTTAGTACATCCCAACTTTGCCGCAGGAGAATGCACTACTACTTTTATTGATGATACCACCTCTCTATATGATTTTGCAGAACCTCAAGATAGAGCTACCAAGATCCTAAAATACATCGGCAATGTTGTAGTTAACGGAAAAAACCTTGATAAAAAAACCTATGCAGCAGCTCGTATTCCTGAAATTCCTGAAGGCACTCCAAGGGCCGGGCTTAAACAATTGCTTGATGAAAAAGGCCCAAATGCAGTACGTGATTTTTGCTTAAATACCAAAAAACTACTTGTATCAGATACTTCTTTAAGAGATGCACATCAATCCCTTCTGGCTACTCGTGTACGCACCAAGGATATGGTCAATATTGCTGAGTACATGTCTCATTCTATGCCGGATGCCTTTGCATTTGAAATGTGGGGAGGCGCAACTTTTGATGTAGCCTATAGATTTTTACATGAATCCCCATGGGAGAGACTAGCAATATTACGTGAAAAAATCCCAAATATTCCTTTAATGATGCTTTTACGTGGCGCAAATGCCGTTGGATACACAAATTATCCTGACAATCTTGTACGAGAATTTATAAAAGAAGCCGCTTCCGCAGGGATAGACGTTTTCCGCGTATTTGACTCTCTCAACTGGATGCCTAATATGGAACTTTCAATTGACGAAGTTCTTAAACAAAATAAGGTTTGTGAGGGCTATATTTGCTACACCGGAGATATTTCTGACCCTACCCGTGACAAATATAACCTTCAATATTATGTAGATATGGCTAAAGAACTAGAGCGTCGCGGTGTTCATATCTTAGGAATTAAAGATATGTCCGGGTTGCTTAAACCCTATGCCGCCCACAAACTGGTGACAACTCTTAAAAATGAAATTGGGCTACCTATCCACCTTCATACCCATGATACTGCCGGAAACGGCGTAGCTACTGTGCTTAAAGCAGCAGAAGCGGGGGTTGATATTGCAGACTTAGCTATTTCATCAATATCTTCGCTTACAAGCCAGCCTTCGTTAAATGCTGTTGTAACAGCCTTGCAAGGAACAGAGCGTGATACAGGCATGTTGGATGAAAAACTATTGCCTATTTCCGAATACTGGGATCATGTGCGCAAATTTTACGGTAACTTTGAAGAAGGGCTTACTTCACCCGCTACAGATATTTATCGTTACGAAATGCCGGGTGGACAGTATTCCAACCTTAAAGTTCAAGTAGAAAGCTTAGGACTGGGCGAACGCTATCATGAAGTAAAAGAAAAATATAAAGAAGTCAACGACATGCTTGGAGATATCGTTAAAGTAACGCCTTCTTCCAAGATGGTTGGAGATTTTGCTATATTTATGGTGCAAAACGAACTCACTGCTGAAAATATCGTAGAAAAAGGCAAGCATCTTTCTTATCCCGACTCTGTAGTTAGCTATTTTGAAGGCATGATGGGACAGCCACAAGGCGGATTCCCCAAAGATATCCAAGCGGTTGTTTTAAAAGATAAGAAGCCGATTACCGGCCGTCCGGGAGAACATCTGCCATCTATAGATTTTGAAAAAATAAAAGAAGAAATGAAGGACATTTGCCCACAACCTACTATGCAGGACATTGTTTCTTACTGCCTGTATCCAAAAGTAATAAAGGATTACTTTACCCATAACCAAGAATATTCAGATTTATCCATACTGGATACCTCCGTATTTTTTAATGGGCTAACTGTTGGAGCAAATACAGAGGTAGAAATAGCAGACGGCAAAACCCTCTTTATTAAGCTAACGGGCATAGGGGAACCGGACGAAAACAATAACCGCATCGTATCCTATGAGTTAAACGGCCACAACAGGGATGTTCTGATAAACGATGCCAACCAAGGTGATGTTAAATCCAATGTTGTTATGGCAGATATTAATAATCCGTTGGAAATTGGTGCAAGCATTCCCGGCATGGTCAGCAAGCTTAATGTATCCGTAGGAGACAAGGTCAAGGCCAATCAGGTACTTGCTATCATTGAAGCAATGAAAATGGAAACCACAGTTATGAGTAAGGTTGATGGTGTTATAGATAAAATTCTTGTAAAACAAAACCAACCTATTAAAGCCGGCGAACTAATTATTACAATGCGTTAATTTCCTACACTTACAAACTTAAAACCTTGAGGGCTTTGCCCTCAAACTCCCACAAGGGGATTTAATCCCCTTGACCCCTTTCAAAAATCGCGCATTCGCGCGATTTTAATATGAAGTTTTTGTTCAAACTTTTTTCAAAAAGTTTGTGGGTGTGGGTGAAACCCCATGTGCGTCCAATTAAGCAGAAAAGAGAAAGAAAACCTGTTAAAATAGAAACAAGATGACAATAGGGATGGAAGTAATAAAAGAATATTTACCGGTGACATGGGAAGAAAAATGCAAA
>WQVX01000183.1 GCA_009785615.1 Defluviitaleaceae bacterium
GGTACATATAAAATTGGCAATGGATTTTTACGACGCGACTCAAGATGCTATCAGTAATTTAAACAAAACAGAACGTCAACTTTTTGATTACGTAGTTAAAAACATGGACAAGGTTAAATATATGAGTATCCAAAAATTTGCAGCAGAGCAGTATCTGTCAACCACTACTATTTTCCGTTTTACAAAAAAGTTGGGGTTTTCCGGCTATGCAGATTTTATTGACAGTATTTTGGTAACTTCTCATAACCGACAAGATATAGTTATGCCTGATGTAGTCATGAATAAAAGCTATAGTGAAAATTATCTGAAAAACGCTATAGAGGCGATACGGGTTATGTCACCTAATCGGATAGAAGAGGTTATGGTTAAACTTTCCCAAAAACCCGGCATCTACATTTTAACTGACGATAACACTCATGCTATTGGACAGTACTGCGAAAGGCTATTTATTGGATTAGAATTTCACGCCTATTTCCCTGAAGCTGCATATCAAATGCAAAATTTGGTTAACCGTATAAGAAGCCAGGATATGATTTTAGCTCTTTCATATTCAGGACAAGATGCAGTGCTAATTGATTTTATTGAAAGAGTTTATCTTACAGAACACCCGTATTTATTGTCCATTACACGGGCAGATAATAACCCTTTAGAAAACTTGTCTGACACTAATTTTTATGTATTTGCTGATGAAATTAAAGTACCTGGAATGAATTTGACCTCTACTGTTGCAATGCTAATGATTGTTGAACTTTTGGTATATGAATACATTAGCAAAAATATTGTGTGAATGTAAACTTCAGAAAGGATTTGTTATTATGGAAAATATAATTATCCGACTTGAAGAACCTAAAGATCATAGAACAGTTGAAGAATTGACACGAGCTGCTTTTAATACTCCTGATAGAATAGAACGCTCAAAAATAGATTGCCCAATGGAACATCATATGGTTTATGGACTACGAGAAGAAGAAGGAATTATGGATTTGAATTTTGTAGCCGAAATAGACGGCAAGGTTGTTGGACACATCATTTATAGCAACGCCTATATACTACAATCCGATAACTCAAAAATTGATGTGTTAAATTTTGGCCCGCTTAGTGTTTTGCCGGAGTTGCAAAATATAGGTATTGGTAGCGCATTAATGAAACATTCGATCGAAGAAGCTAAAAGATTGGAATATGGTGCGATTCTATTTTTCGGAAATCCGAAATATTATTCTCGTTTTGGATTTTCTCCTGCAAAAGAGTTTGGTATTACTGATTGTAATGGTGACAATTATCCTGCTTTTATGGCTATGGAACTTAAATGTGATTACCTTAAAAACGTGTTCGGAAAATTTATTGAAGCTGATATTTACATCGATGACTTAAATCGAGAAAAAGCAAAAGAATTTGATAAACGCTTCCATAGGGGCTTTTTGCGGAGGTAAACATGAGCATTTTATTTGTTAGTGAATTTACGGTTAATGGCACAAACGTAAAATGTACGGATAAAGATAAAAAATTATTGGATTATTTGCGTGAGGATTTGCGGCTTACTTCCGTTAAGGATGGTAACAGCAAGGGGGTATGCGGTGCTTGTACTGTACTTGTAGACGGCACACCTACCAGGTCATGCCTGTTAACCATAGAGAAAATGTCAGGCAAACAAGTAATAACCGTGGAAGGTTTATCTTCGCGTGAAAAAGAAGTATATGCTTACAGCTTTGCCGCTGCGGGCGCGGTTCAGTGTGGCTTTTGCATTCCCGGCATCGTAATTAATGCAAAAGGATTATTGGATAATAACTTAACCCCCAGCCGCAATGATGTAAAAAAAGCAATTAATAATAACATTTGCCGTTGCACAGGATATGTCAAAATTGAAGATGCTATTCTAATGGCGGCAAAATTTTTTAGAGAAAATCTTCCTATACCTCAGCATGAGTTCACGGGCAAGCTTGGCGAAGATTTCTTTCGTGTGGATGCAGAAGAAAAAACACTTGGAACGGGCATGTATACAAATGATATGGTGGTAGATGGTATGGTTTATGCTCAAGCCTTGCGTACAAAATATCCCCGTGCTCGTGTGCTTGCTGTTAATTCCACTAAAGCAGAAAAACATCCTGAATGCATAAGAATTATTACTGCAGCAGATGTTCCGGGCAATAATAAATGTGGCCATTTGATAAAAGATTGGGATGCATTAATTGCAGTTGGAGATATTACCCGCTACGTTGGTGATGCCATTGCTGTTGCTGTAGCTGAAACCAAGGAAGCACTAGCGGAAATACTCTCTTTAATAGATGTAGAATACGAAATTTTAACCCCGCTAACGTCTCCCAAAGAAGCTTTAGCAGAAGGCGCACCAAAAATCCATGAAAGTGGAAACGTATTAAGTAAACAGACTCTTAAACGCGGCAATGCAGAAGAAGCTCTGGCAAAGGCTAAGCACGTGGTTACTCAACATTACTCCACGCCTTTTACAGACCATGCTTTTTTGGAAACAGAATGCGCAATAGCCATTCCTGACGGCAAGGATGGTTTGTTGCTATATACAGGGGCACAAAGCATCTACGATGATCAAAAAGAAGTAGCTTGGCTTTTAGGGCTTCCTCCGGAAAAAATACGTGTAAAAAGTATGTTGGTAGGCGGCGGATTTGGCGGAAAGGAGGATATGAGCGTGCAGCATCATGCTGCCCTTGCCGCATGGTTAGTAAAAAGACCTGTAAAAATTAAGATGTCTCGCCAAGAAAGCATTCAAACGGGCACTAAACGTCATGCCATGGAAATTGATTTCACAACTGCTTGTGACGAAAATGGGATTATCACTGCTGTAAAAGCTGAGATTATTTCAGATACCGGGGCATATGCCAGTCTTGGAGGCCCGGTTTTACAACGTTCATGTACTCATGCGGGAGGCCCTTATAATTTTCAAAACATTGAGGTAAATGGTATAGCTGTTTATACCAATAATCCCCCTGCGGGAGCCTTCCGAGGATTTGGCGTACCTCAATCCACTTTTGCCATGGAGAGTAATCTTAATCTTTTGGCTGAGAAAGTGGGCATATCTCCTTGGGAAATCCGCTATCGTAACGCCATAAGACCGGGGCAGGAATTACCCAACGGTCAAATTGCTGATGATTCTACTGCTTTAGAGGAATGTTTGCTGGCGGTTAAAGATATTTATGAAAAGGCTTCCATTGCCGGGCTTGCCTGTGGGTTCAAAAATGCCGGGCTAGGCGTAGGTGTCCCCGATATAGGCAGGTGCATTTTGTCTGTTGAAAATGGCAAAATTCATATTCGGATCAGTTCTGCTTGTATAGGGCAGGGAATGGCAACTGTTGCTGTTCAAATGGCTTGCGAAACATTAAATCTTCCCCCCGGCCTAATGGTGGTAGAACCTCCTGATACGGCTCGTGTTCCAAATTCGGGCACTACTACGGCTTCGCGGCAGACTGTTTTTTCCGGCGAAGCAATAGTGGATGCTGCAAAAAAATTAAATAATGAGATATCAAAATTACATGCATGTGATAACATACTTGCAGCTTTGGAAGGCCGAGAATTTTACGGCGAATATAAACCTGAAACGGATCCAATGGGTAGCGATAAGCCTAACCCGGTTAGCCACGTAGCCTATGGATACGCGGTGCAAGTAGCTGAACTCAGCCCCGAGGGCAAGTTAACAAAAGTTACTGCGGCTTATGACTTAGGGCGAGTAGTAAACCCAAAAGCGGCAGAAGGGCAAATTGAAGGCGGCATAGTTATGGGAATTGGATATGCTCTTACAGAAAATTATCCGGTAAAAGACTGCTATCCCACTGCAAAATTTGGAACCCTTGGTTTGTTACGCTCGACAGATATTCCGGAAATTGATATCATTATGGTAGAACGCAAGCAGGAAAATCCTGCCGTTGCACATGGCGCAAAAGGGGTAGGAGAACTGGCAACTATCCCCACAGCTCCTGCTATACATGGAGCATATTATAAAAAAGATGGGAAGTTGCGTCCCAAATTGCCAATGAATGACACATATTACAAAGTGTGAAAAAATCAGAAAAGAGGAAAATAATGAAAAAAATTATCAGTACAACAAATGCACCTGCGGCTATAGGCCCATACTCTCAGGCCATAACAGTAAATGGCTTCGTTTATACATCCGGCCAATTGCCAATAGATCCTAAAACAGGAGAAATGCCTGACGATATTGCCGCGCAAACAGAAATTTCTTTAAAAAATGTAGCTGCTATATTGGAAGAAGCAGGAACATCTCTTGAAAAAGCTGTAAAAATGACAGTCTTTGTACGTGATATGGGTGACTTTGATAAAATAAATGCAGTTTACAAAACCTTTTTTGAGAATGACCCACCAACCAGATCACTTATTCAAGCCGCCGGATTACCTAAAGACGCAGGTATCGAAATTGAGTGCATAGCTGTATTATAATGTTAGTTCACTATTTGACAAACATTCCTGTAATTTGTATGATGGTTTTGTTTATACTACTAAGGCTTAGTTACCTTATTCCTAAGCCGGCCACATCATAGTTAAAATTAAGAAGCTGTATTCAATTCTTGAGGTGCATCTTCTAAGAAAAGAGGGGTTAAAATTATTAAAGAAATAACTGCAAGTACAGGTAAATTTGCATTACTGTTTACCTTGGCCATGATTGTTTCTATTATTCCGGTTTATGCTCAAAGCTCTAACACTATTGTTGTTAATGGTGAAGGGGTTATATCTATAGAACCAGACGTGGCACGCATATCCTTAGGGGCAGAGACTCAGGATAATAACCCATTAACTGCTCAAAACAGAAACAGCACAATAATGTCTGCTGTTATTGATTCCCTTAAAGCTTTGGGAATAGACGAAAGTGATATAAGAACTACCAATTTTTCCATGCATCCTATTCATGACTGGCGAAATAACGAGAGAGTTCACAGAGGTTATCAGGTTACTAACATGATTAATGTCACTGTCCGTGATTTAGAGTTGATTGGATCTGTATTAACTGCCGCATCAGAGGCAGGTGCTAATTTGTCAACTCATATTTCATTTGGCTTGTTAGATGGTACCTCTGCATATAATCAGGCTTTGGCTTTAGCAGTAACTAATGCTACAGGAAAGGCTCAGGCCATTGCTCAATCTTTGGGAAGAACATTAGGCAGTGCCATTAATGTAACAGAGTCCAGCACAGCACATTTTATGCCAAGAACTGCCTGGAGTGCAGAGTTTGACGGGTTAGCTATGGCAGTACCTCAAGCTGCCGGTGGGGTTCCTGTTCAAGGTGGAGAACTAGCTGTTACTGCCCATGTGCAAATTACTTTTGCTATTCCGTAACATTTTCTGCAATAATCCATTTGAAAAGTAACATTTTCTGCAATAATCCATTTGAAAAGTAACATTTTCTGCAATAATCCATTTGAAAAGTAACATTTTCTGCAATAATCCATTTGAAA
>WQVX01000184.1 GCA_009785615.1 Defluviitaleaceae bacterium
AGTTGGAGAAGAATATGGTTTAGGATATACTCAAGGTACGAAGCAA
This sequence comes from Defluviitaleaceae bacterium, assembly GCA_009785615.1. Classification (GTDB taxonomy): domain Bacteria; phylum Bacillota; class Clostridia; order Lachnospirales; family WQUN01; genus WQVX01. Next base: position 47 of record WQVX01000184.1, read on the forward strand.
CAAAGTTATAATGCTGAGATAATTAAAATACTGCCGATAACCTTACCCGAAATTGAAGAGCAAGTCGCCATCGGTAACTTCTTTCATAATCTTGACAATCAAATAACCTCCCAAGCGCAAAAGCCGGAACAGCTTAAACAGCTAAAGGCGGCATATTTGCAAAAGATGTTTGTATAAACAAACTCATATTAAAGGAGAACTTAATGAGAATAATAGAAACCCAAAAAATTTCTGAGATCGTGAGTAGGCTTTGTATAGAAGCAAATTGCCGCTTGCCAAAGGATGTAAAAACGTGTATAGAGCAAAGCAGAAGTAGTGAAAAATGGCCTATCGCTTGTGACACTCTGGATAAAATTATTGAAAATTATAAACTTGCTGACTCTGATAATATGCCTATATGTCAGGATACAGGTGTGGCTTGTGTTTTTTTAGAAATTGGTGAAGATCTGCATGTTAAAGGGAATATCGCCGCTGCCGTTGATGAAGGTGTACGGATGGGATATCAAGAGGCATTTTTACGCAAGTCTGTAGTAAAAGATCCGTTGTTTGACCGCAAAAACACCAGAGACAACACCCCGGCTATGTTGTATACCGAGTATATACCCGGTGATAAAATTATCATTACTGTTGCACCAAAGGGGTTTGGAAGTGAAAATATGAGCGGCATAAAAATGCTGCGACCATCAGATGGAGTTGATGGCGTTATAAATTTTGTGCTTGAGACTGTCGAAGCTGCCGGCTCAAATCCCTGTCCACCTATAGTAATAGGAGTAGGGCTTGGGGGTACCTTTGATAAAGCTGCATTATTGGCTAAAAAAGCCTTGCTACGACCCATTGGACAAGCCCACAGTGACGCGCGTTATGCTGCACTTGAATACAAATTGCTGGAAAAAGTCAACGATTTAGGGATAGGCCCTCAAGGATTTGGTGGACTTACAACAGCATTGTCAGTTGCAATAGAACATATGCCTACACACATTGCGGGCTTGCCGTGTGCAGTTAATATTAATTGCCATGTAGCCAGGCACATAACGGAGGTGATTTAAGTGGAACACCATATTCAACTCCCGTTAACAAGGGAGAAAACCGTCAAAATAAAAAGTGGTGACACAATATACCTTACAGGGGTAATCTATACAGCACGTGATGCTGCTCACAAGCGTTTTATAGAATTGATTCGTGAAGGAAAAAAACTTCCTTTCCCCATTGAAGATGCTGTTATTTACTATGTAGGGCCAACACCCGCCAAACCGGGTCAAGTTATTGGATCTGCGGGTCCGACTACAAGTTCTCGTATGGATGTCTATGCTCCGGAACTATTACAACTTGGACTACGTGGCATGATAGGCAAGGGTAAGCGATCAAAAGAAGTAGTAGATGCAATGAAAGAGGCAAAAGCTATATATTTTGCTGCAATAGGCGGAGCGGGTGTTTTACTGGCAAACTGTATTAAAACTTGTGAAGCTATAGCTTTTGAAGATCTTGGCCCGGAGGCTGTCCATAAACTTACCGTAGAAGAATTCCCGGTTGTGGCTATTATAGATACTACAGGAGAAAACCTGTACGAAATAGGCCGTAAGTCCTATTTAGAAAACTTAGAGTCTCTTTGCGATCAGCAACATATATAGCTCAAAAAAAGGAACCAAACATCATTTTTGACGTTTGGTTCCTTTTTTCGTGCCATCCAAGAATTAGCTATTAAAGATGGTATTAAACAGTTACTCAGAAGGTCTATTATTGTTTTGCAAGCCGGCTGCAAGTTTTATACCTGTAGGGCTTGCAGCAATACCACCTTCGGCAGTTTCTCGTAAGCTTACCGGCAACTGTTTACCCACCACATCCATAGCCTTAATTACTTCATCCACCGGAATTAGGCTGGGTATCCCTGAAAGAGCCATTTCTGCGCTACATAAAGCTACCATGGCACTAGTGGCATTTCTGATAATGCAAGGCTCTTCTACTAATCCGGCTACAGGATCGCAAACTAATCCCATTAGCCCTTTTAGTGATTGGGCAGCAGCAATGCCACACATTGAAGGAGTTCCCCCCATTATTTCTGTTATTGCACTTGCGGCCATAGCCGCCCCGGATCCGCATTCTGCTTGGCAAGCTCCCTCAGCACCGGATAAAGTAGCATTTTTAGCAATAACCATACCAATAGCAGATGCATTTAAAAGCCCGTCTATCAACTGCCTGTCTGTAAGCTTGTGGTGATTTTGCAACGCAATTAAACAACCGGGTAAAATACCACAACTTCCGGCAGTAGGTGCGGCAACTACCCGCCCCATGCAAGCATTTACATGCATTACTGCCAAAGCATTATAGATCACTTCACCCACAAAAATGCCACAAAATCCTTGTTTTGCCTCAAAACGAGACTTTACTTTAAAAGCCCAGTCCCCTGTAAGTCCACTAATTGATTTTAAACCCTCTTTACAACCTTCGGCAACGGCTTCTTTCATCACAGATAAATTTCTTGCCATTTGATTAATTATATCTTCTTCACTTCGTTCTGTATCTGTGACCGTTTGACGCAATATAATAGCAGAAATAGCAACATTTTCTTTTTCTGCCTGTTCTATTATGGCTTGTAAGCTATTGTACATAATCATGATGACATTCCTGATAATAACGTTACTTTTTCTATCAAAGGTAGGCTGCTTAGTGCTGAGACTACACGTTTTTCCATATGTCCATCTACTTCTATCACCATAATTGCAGTGCCTCCCTTTTTAGAACGATATAATTTCATCTCTGCTATGTTAATTTTTTCTACAGCAAGAACATTAGCCACCAAGGAGACTGCACCGGGCATATCTTGGTGGCTAATAATTAACGTGTCGTAATATCCGGTAAAAAACACATCTATGTCATTAAGTTTTTGTACTAATATATTGCCCCCACCTACAGAAGCAGCCTGTAACGTAAAAGCATTTGTACTTTCCTTACAAGAAAGATGTAAAATAACTGTATTAGGATGACCATCCGCAAATTCTACAGTTTCTATATCATAAGAAAATTCATTCTGCTTAGCCAATTTTAAGCTATCTCTAATCCGCATATCATCGGGCAAATATCCCATCAAACCCGCCACAATTGCTTTATCACTACCATGACCCCAATAAGTTTTAGCTAAAGAACCATGAAATTGTATAAGGGCATGGCTTGGCGTGCCTCCCAAAATTCTTCTGGCTACGTTACCAATTCTAACAACTCCGGCAGTATGAGAACTGGAAGGGCCTATCATTATCGGCCCCAGGATATCAAATATATGCACTGCAACCACCCCATAATTATAATACTAGCGCAGACCAATAAAGCCCTGTTGCCGCAAAGCTTCATACAACACTACAGCAACAGAGCTTCCCAGGTTAATGCATCTTACCCCGGGGCACATTGGAATCCGTATAGACGTATCAGGGTATTGATCTAATATACTTCTTGGTATCCCGGAGCTTTCTTTTCCAAACATAATAAAAGCACCCGGAGGATATACCATATCTGTGTAGTATAGTGTGGCTTTAGATGATGTCATATATACTACCGGATATTTATTTTGATCTAAAAAATCTTCAAAGTTATCATAGTACCGCACATCTAAATCATACCAATAATCCATCCCTGCTCGTTTAATATCTTTGTCGTCTGTACTAAAACCTAAAGGACGTATCAAATGCAGCACTGATCCTGTTGCTACACAGCTTCTTCCAATATTGCCGGTGTTAGCCGGTATCTCAGGCTCAAAAAGTACTATATTGTTTAAAACATGCATACATCAACCTCAAAAACACCGCCACCTTGAAACACAAGAGGAATGCATACTGCACTTGAAGGCAAGTTTGGGTAGTCATTTCCATAAAACTGCGGTGGAGTAATGTCCACCAATATACCTTTTTCTGAAAAAACAGTAGCAGCATTACCGGCTATAATATTAGCCAGCTCGCACAAAGCACTTTGAGACATATAATCTAAAGCAGTTACCGGTCGTCCTATCATTCTTGAGGCTAAATAACAACCTAAAATTGTTTCAACAGTATATACCATTGTGCCATTTAATTGCCCAATTATGGATATTGCTACTGCTACAGGTTGGCTTTTAAAAGGTGGTTTTTTCAAAAAAATTTTGCCTAAGCCGGGTCGTTCACCACAAACAGAATTTATTACTCGCTGAGAACCCTGTATAAATGGATTTATATGTTCCGCATTCAAAAAAAAATCAGCTCCCCTACATATTACACTTGTTCCAAAACATCCAACCTAATCGTTACAAAAAAGCAATGGTAAAATTAATTATATCAAAAAATGAAAATATGTGCTGATTGTAATTCGCTGATTCTGTAATGCTTTAACACAGAATCAGCGAATACTAAAAAATAAATGTTTTCAATTTCGGATAATTTTGTAACGAAACAATATAATTGGCATGGCTTAGAACAAGACTATTATTTTTTAGTCATAGGTCTCCCCATCCTTCACATCCCCATTTTTGGACTCTTCTTTAGATTTTTTGGAAAACAGATCATCTAAGTTAAATTTAGATAATAAGCCCGGTATCATATCAATCAATTTATTAACACTTTCTTGGTTTTTAACATTAACCAACTGTACAGCTCCATTTATGATAACCACTACGGCTACGGGAGTTAAACGTGCACCAAGCCCTCCCCCACCCGCTTCCTTATTGGGATTATCTTCGGTTAATCGTGTACCTACACCAAAAGTTACCTCTACCAAAGGTATTAAAATAATATCTCCAAAATGCACTGCATCTCCTACAACTGTTTTTGTTGAAATAAAATTATCCATTTTAGAAAACATAGATTGCAGGTTATCGCTTACTTTATTACTCATGTAATCGCCCTTTCACTCTTTAATATTTTTATCCCCTCTCGTACAGGCTTTTGTAACGAAAACCAAATAACAGGACCTATTAACGAGACAATAGAAAATCGCCCACTTAATTTGCCGTCAAGTTTAAGACTTTCTTTATCAAAGTCCCCCTTTAAGTGGATAGATTCACTTAAACCAATTGCACCAACTACAGCTTCATATATACCTATAAATTGACCGGTAGTGCAAGGGTCTTTAAGGCCAACCATTCCCCGAACACTCAGATGCCTTGGCCTTATTTTCTTACATATCTTTTTCAATAACATTATACCCAACGTGATAATAGATTTGATGTCTATATTTGTCAATAGGTATTGAACATTAGATAGCCTTAAAGGTAGGCTTTTTTTGTTAGGGTGTTTCTCTTTTTTATCGGGCTTTGATGTGGAAGATTTAGAAAAAGGATCCATTTTATAAAAACCAA
>WQVX01000185.1 GCA_009785615.1 Defluviitaleaceae bacterium
CAACAACTTCATTTGAGACAATCCGAATTGCCGATGGGCTGGTTGTAAATGGCGCAAATAGTTCAAATGCCCCAAATTCGTTAATTTCTCCAAAGCTGAAGAAAACGGCTTCATCTTCGCCTTTTTCAACATCGTAAGTGTATAGAGAACAACAATACGGGCAGTAAAAATTACAGCAGTAGATACATAAATCATCGCTGTAATTTTCAAGATTGTTAAGATTACTGTAATAATCATAATAACCATAGTAGTCGTGATAGCCGTGATAAGCATAATCCTCAAAACTACCAAGCCCGTTGATAGTATACATAAGATCACGATTAAGCAACTCATGTAAATCTTCTTCTGATAGTGAGTCTAACAGTGAACCGACTTGGCTTGCTGAATCCGACCTGCCGGTGGTTTGAGCCTGAACTACGTATGGCGCAAACGTATGTAACGCCATGATCATGGTCAAGAAAAGTGCAATGTACTTCTTGATTCCGGTTTTCTTCAAATAGTTTTTGATTTGAAACACTCCTTAGATTTTTTTGATTGCCATACTTTATAAAAACACAACTTGATCACCGGTTGCATTTTTTAGCCGTCGAATACTATCACATATTGTAATATTTTGTCAACAGTTGATGTTGTATTTTGTAAATAATTACTGTTATGTTGCCACTACAAACGCATTCATAATAAATTTTTCTATAACAAAAAACGCCGTCCGAAATATATCCGGATGGCGTTTTTTCACGATTCTTATGTGCGCAATCGGTTTCATTTTGTCACCGATTGATACCTTGTTTACTACAGTGGCGGGTTTAGCATATACGCAATTTACGGCAAGCCTAGTGTTTATGTCACTTTAGTCGTTTATGCTTTTACAAAACTACATATTCTTTTTTTATGCTTTTACAAAACTACAACTACCACCATTTTTACAACTGGCTAAACCCGGTTTCTTTAGAGAAACGATTCTTCTACCACATTTTGAGCACTGCCATGTCATTATGGACACCACCTTTTTGTATTTACTTATTCTACTTTTTATCAAATACACCAGGCTTGCCGGAAATTGCGCATATGTTAACGCTCTGAAAAATTTTTTAGAAATTATAAGCCTCACCTTGAATCATCTTGTCAAAGCCGCCAAAAACAAATTCCTCTTTTACGTTTCTAATAAATTCAGTATCAGTAATCAGTCGATATATTGTTACTATAATCCCGCCAATATCAAGTTTACGAGCCGCCGTCGCATTTCCGCCATAGACATTTAAGGCCACATAGATAATATTGCTTGCTGAGGCAATCAAGTTAGAATACAAAATTATTTTTCTTGTTTTTACTTCATACACTGACCATGAGCTATATTTTGTTTTATCGTAAAGCATCCCATGGATCATTGCGATAAAAGTGTTTATAAGCATTGCATAAGAAGCCTGATTGCCTATGGTTTCTATGTTGCCAACGTCAATTCCGTATTCGGCTAAATTTCGTGCAATATCCGGGGATATGGCACTGATAATAGGAATAGGAAGCCCGGCCGTTGAATATTTATCTGATCTAATATGTTCCCAATGCTTTAACATTGCAATGCCTACGGCTTGTTTGCCTTCAATACCTTCGTCAAACAGCCTGCCTTTTGAATAAGCAAATACTTTTGAAATATCCGCTCGGTTAGTTATTTTATCTCTTTTATGGCCTGCGGCTGTTACCCCGGTTTTTACATGATAAGATTCTAAATTCCACATGGTTAAAGTGCTGGTGACAACGTTTGAGGTTCCAAAAACCCAGCCTAAAAGAGGGTCGTGACCAAGGGTTTTAAACCTGTGAGTTGTTCCGCCAAGACCCAAGTCGAAATCAGGGCTTCCGTACATAGCATCATAAGGCACAGGGTTTGTACTGATTTCAGATAAAGAAGGTTTATACCAGCCATGCATTCTATCGCTTTTATCTGTCCCCTTGCCGCCTTTTGCTTTTGCAGCGGCTTCACTGTCGGTTAGGCGTTCTTTAAAATCTGTAAGCATGTATTGTCTAACGCACTGTAAAGCCACGGCAAAAAATAAAAAACCGATATCAACTTTATTTAATCCTGTCTGAGATTCAAATTCATTTTCAAGGTTATTTAAAATTGAAGATGCATTATGCGCAACATCAGCAACTCTGATTGATTCTGCTGCAATTTTATCCATGTTTTCAAGCGTTATACGAGAGCTGTTTTCTAAACCTGCTCTGCGCCTTCTTAGTTCTTCTAATGACATATACCTACCCCCTAAGCTATAGATAAATTCTTGAGTTTGCTTAATTCTTCTTTTAATGATGCAATTTCATCTGTCAAATGGGATTCGTTTTGCTCTATTTCAGCTATATATTGCTCGTAGTCATCAATAAGCGTTAAGAATCCTTGGCGATCATTTTTAAACACTTGGCCTTGTTTGATAAATTCTGCCGCTTGCTTGCGTAACTTGCCTTCGTATTCGCGAGAGGCTTTTACATAGCCCTCTTTCATACCTTCGTATCTGCCTTTTTGCATGTCCTTTTTTTGCAGATCTTTAAAATGTTTAACAGCCGCCCATCCGACAGCTTGAGTAAGACCTGCGGCTGTAGCAGTGTTTATGGCATTGCCAAGCCCGGGTACCCAGCCAACCAGAAACTGTGATGCTGCACGCCCTGCAAAACTTGCTGCCAAGTTTGCAATTAAGCTTTTTGCCATGCCTTCTGTTACGCGAATGCCAAAAACCAGCCCCAATGATGTCACCATTGCAATTTGAATTGGGGCTATAAGTAAGTTGTCGGATCCCGGTACTTGAGCCAGCCCGGCACCAACACCCCCGGCGGCAACCGATGCAGGATGTATTATTGCGTTGCATTTTACCATTTCGTCTTTTGTTAGGTTAGCTTTTTTGTTAACCTTGCCGCTATCTTTCAAGCTTTCGCCCTCACTAAGCTGATTGCAATAACCTTTTATTTTTAGCAACAACTCTTTGAGAGCTTCACCGCCTTTATATTCGTTTAAGCAGCTTAGGCCAATTGACATTACTCCTCCTTCTTTGGGAGTTATCCTTAGCCAAGCTTTTTCTACATTAAAACTTTCAATATCAAGGTAATTCAAATATTTTTTTTCAAATGCATCATCAAAATAAATTCCATCTACATTAAATACAACTCCATCCTTTGCTGACCCAAACAGCGTTGTGCAATAAATAGCTACAAAGTCATCATGGTCAAAGTTTGGGTCAAATTTTTTAAGATCTTTGTTCTTTTTCCCAATATCTTTGTAGGTATACATTTTAAACGTACTACTTTGCATTAGTGGGCGTGCTTCTAATACCATTTTTAAAATTTCTTCTTTTTTATTCATAAGGCGTTTCCTTTCCACTCTCTTGCAAGCTTTCGTTTTCGTTTAGCTGATGACAATAATCTTTAATTTTTAGTAGTAAATTTTGAAGAGCTTCGCCACCTTTTTCCTCGTTTAAACAAATAAGACCAATCCTCATTTTCTCTGTATCATCAGGATTTATCCTAAGCCGGAAATGTTCTGTTTTACTTAGAAGGGTTTGTTCTATTTCAAAATTTTTAATATCAAGGTAATTCAAATATTTTCTTTCAGATGCATAATCAAAATAAATCCCATCTACATTAAATACAACTCCTTTCTTTGCTGAGTCAAATATTGCTGTGGCGTAAATAGCTACAAAGTCATCAAGGTTAAAGTTTGGGTCAAATTTAAAAAGACCTTTGCTCTTTTTTCCAATATCTTTGTAAGTATACATTTTAAACGTACTACTTTGCATTAGTGGGCGTGCTTCTACTACCATTTTTAAAATTTCTTCTTTTTTATTCATAAGATTTTTTCCTTTCAGGTTACTTGTCCACTCTAAAATTTTTACTATACATATAATTGCTGCATTTTTTCTATCTCCAGTTTCATTTCATCAATAAAATCCGGAGGGCCTAAAACTTTTACCCATGAACCTTGGCTAAGCAAAAACATTTTAATACCATCTCCATAAATATCTGCTTCAATTATGTAGGAACCTTGCTTGGCCTCAATAACTTTAGCCGAAGGTAGCCTATCTAAGATTGCTTGAACCGATGGCCCGGTAAATAAAAATCTTATGTTTTTGCGATACTTACCATAAAACATAAATGGGTACTGTTTACGAAGCACCACCTCATCAAAATTAGGTATTTGCGATGAATCAGCTAAATTTTTTGATTCGGATAAATCAAAAATTTTGCGATGCACTACTATATCTCTAATGCGATCAATACGAAAAAAACGCGGCTCTTTATATTGTCCGGGATAATAGGCAATCAGGTAAAAATAATACTCCATAAATACCAGCGATACAGGTTGAATGCGCTTTTCTGAAAGTGTTCTGTCCATTTTAAAGTACCATATTGTTATCTCTTGTTTCTTATGTACAGTGTTAATTAACTTCCATAAGGTATCAATTACATTGTTGCAATCGTGCTTGATCTCTGTATAGTGATGCAATTCTTTGCGAACAATGCCCTCCAGCATTTTTCTGTCTGCCGCAGTTGTAAACTTCTTAAATTTTGCAATAAGCTCTACGGCATCCATTGTTGAAAATGCTCGTACCCCAAGAATAACCTTAGCGATAGCAAATAGCTCTTTGTCTGTTAAAAATTCATCTGATGTTAGGTGATACGATTTTGTGCCATAGTTATATTTTAATTCTGCATGGTTTACCAGTTCTCTGTTATCTGCAAGAAAGCTTTTTATCTTTGTAATATCCCTCGTAATGCTTTTTGAAGATACCCCGTATTCATTGGATAACCGTTGAACAGAAAGTTCCTCGCCACGTAATGCCCTAAAAAAAGTTTCTAATAATCTTGACATTATCCACCTCCTTATACAGCAATTATAATAGTTTAATAGGACATAATGTGTCTGAGTAAAAATAATTACTATAATTATATCATAGCGTAAAATTTTTTTTTGCAAAAGAAGTCGTACAATATCATAGGTAAATTATGTCATTGATATTTTTGTATTTCGACAAATACTTTTATATAACATTAAATTCCACTGAAAAATGCTAAAGAAAGTTTCTAATGATCCGATATATATATTGTAAGAGCAAAACGCAAAAGTAAGAGATGCAAAAAGCTCTACATAATATCTTTCCCTGGTAAAACAGGGACACTTAGTTGCAAGGATGCAGCAGGTGCATATGGGGCAACCCCCTAATACAAGGAGGAAATACACATGAGTGCAAACACAGTTGTAAGGACTAATGTTTTATCCCTTAACTCCCACCGTAATTTGGGAATGGTAGCAAGACAACAAGCTCAAGCTTCATCCA
>WQVX01000186.1 GCA_009785615.1 Defluviitaleaceae bacterium
ATGAAACCGCATGGTTAGTCAGTTTAGTAGGCTCAACAGGGGCTACAGGCGCAACAGGTACTATCGGTGCAACCGGCACCACAGGCTTATCTGCTTATGAAGTAGCAGTTGCCGCAGGCTTTGTAGGAAATCAAGCAGCGTGGTTAGCCGGTCTAATAGGCGCGATAGGAGTCACAGGTGCAACAGGTGCAACAGGTGCAACAGGTGCAACAGGTGTTACAGGTGTTACAGGTGCAGCAGGCGCAACAGGCGCAACAGGCGCAACAGGCGCAACAGGTGCAACAGGTGCAACAGGTGCAACAGGTGTTACAGGTGTTACAGGCGCAACCGGCACCGGTGCCATTGTTAACTTCCAAAATGGTATTGTTGACTGGTCTAATCCAATTACTTGGCCAATTATCCTGGACGTACTTCAAATTTCAGGGTTAACAACTCAAGTTACAGGTTTAACAAATACTTTTACAACTACAGGATTAGAAAGTTTGCTGGGCTTGCCCGCCGGAACTTTAAGTAACATTTTAGTGTCAACAACATTAGATCCTGTATTATCTAGTGTACAAAGCCTTTTAAGCGGACTTACTGCACCGTTAAGTGCATTAGAAACTACAATGTCAGACGCAGGATTAGCATCTATGGACGCTTATATTGGCCATGCAAACGTAGGAATTGTTCCTGCATTGGCAACCGGTGATCTTCCTGCACTAAGTCTTGTAGCAGGCCCTCCATATCCTCAAATTATTGCACGAGCCGGAACCATTACTGCTTTTGCAGCAGAATATGATTGCCTACTAGAACTGGATGCTTCGCTTTTAAATACACTATCACTTGCAGGCCCTGCTAACACATTAAATGGCTTGCTTACAGGTGTTAATGGCGCAATTGGTACTGTAGGATCAACACTTGGAAGTTTAGACTCTGCATTAAGCGGACTGGGAGCACCACTTCCGGCTAACTATGCAACTACGATTAATAATTTGATGCTATCTCAGCTTAATGTTGGAACACCAACCACAAACCAAAACTTAAATGCTGTACTTTGGCATGGAACACCGGCACCCGGCGGAGCATTAAGCGGAGCTGTTACATGGCAATCAGTTGCTGCCTTGGATCTTGGATTAATCCGGTGGGCAGAGTTAGCACCAATTAATGTATTTGATGCAAGTCTTGGTGCTATTGGTGCCGCCGCAGGCAATGCAGTAAGTGCAATAACATCTTTCTTAGGTAGCCGCGGAACCAACAACACAGTAGCAACAACTACACCTTTTGTTGCAAACCATGTGTCCGGCCTTTTATATCCGATTGCTGATGGTGACTATTTGATGGTTCAATTTACAATCGTAGGGACTGACAATACAACTGTTTTAGCGGGTGTTGCTGCACCAAATGCAATGGCAAGTGTTGTTATCATATAATTATATATATAAATTTTATTACTAAGGCTAAATCCCATAAATACACCATTTTATAAAAGATAATCCCTATGACATTTACAGTCAACCGGTTTCGTTTTGAGACCGGTTGAGCATTGTTATCTATGAATTTACAGCTTCTCAGTTTTGTATAATCCACCTAAAAAGATAACCACAAGTTTTGAAATTGGGGGATTGAAAAATGAAAACTTCATCAAAAGATATTTTTTTAGGAAATAAAAAAGAATGTAGACATTGTTTTTGTGACAGTCCTATTTGTTGCCATTGTGGTTGTAAGCGCGATGACATAAAAAGACCCACTAATCCAACAGATGCTTTTGGGTCTAACAAATCCATTGGGCCAACCGGGCCGATGGGGCCTACCGGGCCTCAAGGATGCCCCGGACCAATAGGCTCAAGAGGGCCAACAGGGTCAGTAGGCTCACAAGGCCCTCAAGGTGTAAGAGGTGATATAGGTCCTCAAGGAGACCCGGGCTGCCAAGGACCTCCGGGCCGCAAAGGCAATCCCGGGCCTATGGGTCCGCCCGGAAGTTGCGGCCCTGTAGGGCCAAAAGGAGATCCCGGCCAAAGAGGTCCGATTGGGCCTATGGGTCTTGAAGGTTCAATTGGTCCAATAGGGCTAGTCGGGCCGGAAGGTCCGATTGGACCGGAAGGGCTTCAAGGGCCAATCGGGCCTCAAGGGCCAATCGGGCCAAAAGGCTGCCCGGGTTCTGAAGGCCCGCAAGGTATCCAAGGATATGCAGGTGCCACAGGGCCAAAAGGAGATCCCGGGCCAACTGGGCCGGCAGCGGGGTTAAATGCCTATGGTGGTATGTACAATATTACTCCAACATCAATTTCCATTGGCCCTTGCCCTACAACAGTACCTATGTCTATATCTTTACCCTGCATAAATGTTAGCTACACATCTGCAAATTGTATTAAAGTAGAAAAAAATGGCATTTATCAAGTACATTATTCCTTTGTTGCAACCTCTTCTGACAATGTAACAATCACACTCGCCATAAGTACAGATAATTCTCAAATTTCACAAACTACAACTACACGCTTGGCTAAGATGGATGAAGAGATTGAATTTACAAATACGACAATCGTTTCTTTCCATGGAGGAAGTGATATTGAACTGACAATATCTTCTGATAAAAATGTCAATTTAACCATGGGTAAAGGCGCAAATGCAACTTTAATTTTAATTAAACTTAACTAAATTTAAAAGATTAGACCTGTCCACTAAAAATTAGGTTAGTGGGCAGGGCATCAAATGTAAACAATAAGATTTTGTACAAAATAATTCTCAGAAAAATAAGAATTTAGAACAACAAAATCATATTTTTCAATAATATTTCTTATGCTAACAAGACCATTGCCTCTACCCTTGCCTTTTGTAGATTCTCCTAATTTTATCCCATTTCCTTTTATTTCCTTTCGTATAGTATTTTTTATCATATAAGAAGTCATTTCATCATTTTGAGATATTTTTATATGAATTGTCCCTTCTGAAATCTCCATGCATTCTTCAATGGCATTATCCAATAAAATTCCTAATATTCGTACTAAATCAATAAATTCAAAAGATAGCTCGCCTGCATATTCAATATATTTAGGTGAAGAAAATTGAGTTGTGATATCTAAATCAACATCAATGCTACGTTCTACTGCCTGAGAAATTTTATAAAATATAAATGCCTTTAACTGCTCGTTATCTAGCTGTGCCAATTTGCTATATAAATCATTTTTGGCTATTTCATCAATAGCGAAAGGGCTTATTTTTTTGCTGTAAAATTCTTGTATTTCTGCATTGTTGCTTTGTTTAACAAAATTTCCCATAGTCAGGAATATGTTTTTTACATCATGTTTGATATATTTTATACTATCAATATTTTTTTCAAGGCCGGAAGAATAAGCAACAAGATTTTGATTTTCAATTGCTTTATGCTTTAAATTATCTTTTAGCCAAGTTATTCTAAAAACCATCACAAGATACGATACTTGAAGTGCCATAGCAAAAAGCATGAATAATTCAACATGCAATCCATTAATATAGTGCAATAGTCCCATGAAGAAAATAATCCCTATTGAGTTGTAAATGAAAAACCGTTCAATTTGCGGATATGCCTTTCCCATGTTGTTGATATTATCAAAGTGTTTTTTAAATAGCCTCTTTATCAAATAAATAATCAATGCACTTACTACAACTAAAATAAGCAAAGCAACTCCCCATACAAATAAGGCTTCTAATCTGGTGGCACGAGCTTGCCCCATGCGCACTACATATCTAACAAATATAATACTGACACCGTATCCGTTAATAAAAGTTAGTACACATGTGAACCAACAATAAAATAAATTTCCCTTTAAATGTTTAAGTTTAATTTTATATATCGCTAAAACTACAATAAAAACATATAAAGTTGGCGACGCTATGCCAAATAACACTGTAAATGAATTTAACGGTTGCTCAATTCCTACAAACCTAACGATGTAAACAAAACTTGAAAATAATATTGCATAATCCAAAAGAGACAACTTTAAAAAATTCAAAATTAATACTGTAGCAGTCATCATAAAGGCCACAGCTAAGTTAAACATGGCCATACTACCGGTACTCCAATTAAATACAGGTATAACACTTGCTGTAACTGCAATTATTGTAGCAAGTGAAATAAAAATCCTACTATGTGTTTTTGTTCCGATAAAAGCAAGAGCGAATAAAAATGTAAATACAATAAATGAGGAAAAGGGACTTCTATATATAATAAAGATTAGTAAGTCAATCATATTTTTTTCACCCCACATTTTCGCATAACTTCATTTTTTAAACGGAAAGAACAATCTGCCTGCTCTCCACCAGCAAAATTAACTACTCCGTCTGATACTGAAATTACATAATTTTTGTTAATGATAACCGAGCGGTGACTTTTCATAAAATCATCACCTAGGTTTTTAAGTACATTTTCCATAGTGTCTCGCACTGATAGATCAGAACCGTCTATGGTATGATAGCGGACAAAATGTGAAACTGCTTTATCTGTATCTACATATAAAATTTGTGAAATTGGCAAAGAAATGTATTCATCAATGCCAATTAAAAGGCTTACACTTGATTCGCTCTCCTGCTCTTTATCTAGTGTGCTTCCCAGTAAAAGGTGAATGTATTTTTTGTACCCTTGTAGCATTTTATTTCTGTCTGCTGTTTTTTCTATAAAGCCAAAGGCTTCTACTCCGCTTTTTAGTATATCCATTCCCATATCGGCATGACTTGTTACAAATACAATTTTAGATAGAGGCTCTTTGTTCTTGATAATCTTCGCTACATCAACGCCATTTAAATTAGAACGTCCAAAGTCTATGTCTAAAAAATAAAGATAATTGCCTGGATTTTTTTCAATGTAAAGCAATACTTCCTTAAAATCTTGAGTGGCACAAACAATACGTACATCCAAGCTATCTTTTGCTATACATTTGAGTACTGCATCAGCAGACATGTCCAACATAAATTTGTCATCGTCACAAATAATTATGTCTACCATAGTTTTCACCTTCCTATGCTGTTAATAGTAAGAAGCTGTGTTTATAGCTTCTTAGAAGTTTATTCAATTGTGCAAGTATGTCATATCCACAGCACATTTTCCAGGGGATTTGTCCCATATGCACTAACTTAAAGTAAAAAGTTACAATGAAGCATAAGATAATTGAAGTTGTCTACGTTTAATTCGGTTTTCAACTTTAAGATATAGAAGAAATGAGTGAAAAGCAAGTAAGCAAT
>WQVX01000187.1 GCA_009785615.1 Defluviitaleaceae bacterium
AAACGCATAGCTTTTCATAAACCCTTCTCAAAGAGTAAGTACTAAAGCATTAGCATTAAGCACACGGCAGTATCCGGCAGGCTCAAGGCTGAAGAGGTTTAACCCCATATGTTAACGTGTAAGGAGTTAAGAATGTAAGGAGCTAAGCATGAAAAGTAACAATGAACTAAATGAGATGATAGGCAACAATGTTTATAAACTGCGTGTTTCTCACAACATGAGCATTAAAGAATTGGCGGAGTTGATGACATATTCTGAATCGGCTTTACGCTCAGTTGAAACAGGAGCAAGAGGGGCGTCCGCATGTACTTTGTTTAAAATTGCAGAAATTTTTGACATCACGCTGGATGAACTTATGCATAAATCTGTAGATGAAGCTTCGTCAGAATACCAGATTAAGCTCAAGGAAATAATAATGTTAATTGTTACAACACCAATTTTAGATGGAAAGAGTATAAAAAAGTACCATGGTACAGTTTTTTCGCAGGTAGTGGCCGGGTTTGGCATTGGACGCAGCGTCTTTGGATCTCTCCGTAGCCTCGCCGGCGGAAGATCAGAGAGCCACGAAGAATTAGTAGTATCCATTAGAGAACAGGCCATTCAAGACTTAACTGAAAAAGCTGAAAAGCTTGGCGCAAATGCCATAGTTGGGTTTTCAATTGACTTAGAAATGATTGGTTCCGGTTCCGACGGCGGCTTGCTAAAGGCTCATGCCATGGGCACTGCTGTTGTTGTTGATTCGCTCTAGTTCCAAGATAGAATGGCCGCGCACTCTTTTTAGGCAATATTGAATCACAAGCCTTTATGTAAAAATGTAAAATAGTAAAGCTGTATTCAACTTTTTAAATGCCGGATTGGCAATAGGTTGAATACAGCTTTTTATTAGACTTCTTCTAAAATCTGCTTTTTCATTGCCTTCAAAAAACAATCGAATAGTGGGCTTGTCTTAGTTATCCTGGATTTATATTCCGGATGAAACTGTACACATACAAACCAGGGATGATCTTCAAGTTCGGCTGTTTCTGCTTTTTCTGATAAAATAAAGCCTAATGAAGCCAAATATTCATGTTGTTTAGGAGTTATTTCGCAGTAGCTTCTATAGCGTTCTTCAATTAAATCTGTACCATAAGCGTGGTGTACTTTAGAGCCATTGGCCAATTTACAATACATTGCACCTCTACGCCGGGTGTTAATTCTTATAATAATTTCTTGCCCCATCTGCTTGGTAAAGGCCACAAAAGCATTGTGTATCCCGCTTCCTATGCCAAAAAAAGGTATATTATTTCTTTTTGCATATAAGACTGTATTAATTTTTCCAATTGTACATTCTTCGCCTATGCAATCGGCCAAAACAATTCCATCTACCTTACTCAGGCAACTTTCATCTTTTTCTACGTCTTTATCTGAAATCCATTCAATATTGATATGCACATCTTGATGAATTCCCGCGTGATTAAGAGACTCAACTATAGATAAATAGGAATCCCATAAGCTTACATATCGACCCACTAAACCAACGGTAACTTGCTTTTTTGGATTTTTATGCTTGTTTACCAAAGCCTTCCATTCTGCAAGGTCGGGTTCTCTTGGCGTAAGATTTAGTTTTTTGCATATGGTATCTGCAAAATTTTCCTCTTCAAACATCAAAGGTACTTCGTAGATTGATTCTGCATTGATATTTTGAATAATGCACCTGGATTCAACATTACAGAATAGAGCCAGCTTTTCCCGCATGTCATCAGGGATTTGACGGTCAGACCTGCACACTATAATGTTCGGCTGAATCCCTCTGGACAGCAGTTCTTTTACAGAATGTTGAGTAGGCTTTGTTTTCATTTCACCAATATAATCCAAATGAGGCACAAGCGTAATATGAACAAAGACTACATTTTCCCGTTTAACATCGTGGGCAATTTGCCGTATTGCCTCTAAAATAGGCAAACTTTCAATGTCGCCTACAGTTCCGCCAACCTCTGTTATTACAATATCGGCAGACCGTGATTGACGTATTCGTTCTTTTATCTCGTTAGTAATATGTGGGATTACCTGCACAGTAGCACCATGATAATCTCCTTGACGCTCTTTGTTTAGCACAGACCAATATATTTTTCCCATAGTCATGCTACTGTTTCCTGTTAAACTTTCGTCTATAAAACGCTCATAATGTCCTAAGTCTAAGTCTGCTTCTGCGCCATCATCAGTAATAAAAACCTCACCATGCTCATAAGGGTTTAAATTACCCGGGTCTATATTGATATAAGGATCAAACTTTTGCACAGTTACTCTATATCCACGGGCTTTAAGCAATCTTCCTAAAGATGCTACTGTTATTCCTTTGCCTAAGCCCGATACAACACCGCCTGTTACAAATACATATTTTGTCTGCACTACTTGATTTACCCCCTAATTGCCTATCTGATTTTTTGCTAAAGCTATTCCTGCTACCAAAGCCTCTTCAGTCATTGATGCATCTTTGCCGCCGGCTTGGGCACTGTTAGGGCGTCCACCGCCATTTCCGCCGCATAAAGCCGCTGCTTCTTTTACCATGTTACCTGCATGAACACCTGATTCCACCGCTTTTTTTGAGGCATGGGCTACAAATTGAACAGGCCCATTATCAGTTGAAGCAGCTAAAAGCAGTACGTCCACTTTTTCTTTTAATTGGTCTCCCATGGTACGCAATCCTGCTGCATCCAAGCCTGTTAACGCCGCAGAAAGCCATGTTAAGCCTTCATATTCTTCTTTTTTATCAAGTAACTCTGACACTTTTCCTACTGCAAGCTTAGATTTTAAACGTTCTAACTCTTGCTTGGCTTGTTTCAAATCAGTGGAAAGAGTTTGCACACGGCTTACCATTTGGTCAGGGGATGATTTTAATATGGAAGCAGCTTCTAGTAATTGAGTCTCATAATTGCGATAATAAGCCAATGCTGTAGGGCCTGTTACTGCTTCTATGCGTCTTACTCCTGCGGCTACGCTGTTTTCTCCTATAAGTTTAAACAAGCCTATTTGAGCCGTATATTTTAGATGAGTACCACCGCACAATTCAATGCTTGTCCCGGCTCCGATATTCACTACACGAACAGACGACCCATATTTATCACCTTTTTCGCCCATAAGCATAATAGCACCGGCTTTGCGGGCTTCATCCATAGACATTTCCTCTACAGATACAGGTAAATTGGCAAAAATACAAGCATTTACTTCATCTTCTATAGCCTGCAACTCTGCGGAATTTACCGAAGCAAAATGTGTAAAGTCAAAGCGCAGTCTTTCAGGAGATACTTCAGACCCGGCTTGTTCAATGTGATCGCCTAATACTTTACGAAGGGCTTTATTCAGAAGATGTGTAGCAGTATGGTTGCGGGTTGTAGATTGACGACTTTTAGGATTCACCTCAGCAATAACCAATTCACCTACAGAAACGCTTCCTTCTGTTACAATACCTATATGAGCTACTTTACCGGCACCCACTTTTAAGCACTCAACAATATTTATACGACCATCAGACAATATCAAGCAACCGCTGTCACTTTTCTGACCGCCGGATTCTGTATAAAATGGGGTTCTATCTAAAAATATTGCTACTTTATCGCCGGTTTTAGCAGTATTCGACAGCTCATCAGGATAGGTTTCTCCTACAGCCATAGCCAATATTTTTGCATTTGCTTTAAGTTCATCATATCCCACAAATTCTGTTGATAAGCCGGCATCCAATTGATGAAATACTGTCTCGTCTGTTCCCATATAGGTAGAATCGCCACGAGCAGCCCGGGCACGCTTACGCTGGTTGTCCATCTCGGTTTGGAAGCCTTTTATATCGTAAGTAAAGCCTTTTTCTGTCAACATTTCCTCAGTAAGTTCAGGTGGGAAACCATAAGTATCATATAGTCTAAAAACTTCTTCGCCTGACATTATGGTTTTTCCGGATTTACGTAAAGCTGTGCATTGTTCCTCTAATAAAGTCATGCCTGTATCTAAAGTGGCAAAAAACCTTTCTTCTTCGTTGCTTAAAGCTTGGATTATATGAGCCTGTTTTTCTGCCAGTTCAGGATATGCATTTGCGTTTTCTTCAATAATTAATGGGCATAATTCAGCAATAAAAGGAGTGTTTTGCCCCAACAATTTTGCATGGCGTACTGCCCTTCTTAGCAAACGCCTTACAATATAACCACGCCCTTCGTTAGAGGGTAGTACGCCGTCAGCCGCCATAAAAACAATGCTACGCACATGATCAGCAATAATATTAACAGACATTTCTATATTATCTTTTTGCTTGCCACCGGATGTGCTTGATTTGTCTAATGACCTAACCTTATCCCTCAATTGAAGGAATGTATCTATATCAAAGATTGATGCTGCGCCTTGCATTACAATTGCCAGTCTCTCTAAGCCCATGCCGGTGTCTATATTGGTATTGACCAGATCTTCATAGCCTCCATCAGTTAATTTGTTAAATTGTGTAAAAACCAGATTCCACACTTCCATATATCTGTCGCAATCGCATCCTACTGCACAATATGGATTATCGCAGGCATATTCTTTTCCACGGTCAAAAAATATCTCTGAACAAGGCCCACAAGGCCCCACACCATGTTCCCAAAAGTTGTCCTCTTTGCCCAGTCTAAAAATGCGGTCCGGCCCAAGGCCAATTTTACGCCAATGCTCGTAAGCTTCTTCATCTTCTTTGTATACAGATACATATAGCCGCTCCACCGGAATTTCCATAACTGTTGTAAGAAATTCCCATGCCCAAGGGATAACTTCAGCTTTAAAGTAGTCACCAAAAGAAAAATTACCTAACATTTGAAAAAAAGAAACATGTCTTGCATCCCGCCCAACTTCGTCTATGTCAACAGTGCGTACACATTTTTGACAAGTAGCTATCCGACAGTTTGGTGGAATTTCTTGGCCTGTAAAATAAGGTTTTAGTGGAGCCATACCGGAGTTTATTAACAGCAAGCTATTATCGTTATGAGGCACCAGCGGAAAACTAGGCAAGCGCAGGTGCTCTTTGCCTTCAAAAAAGGCCAAGTATCTTTCACGTATCTCGTTAACGCTCAAGGGTTTCACGGGAATCCTCCTTT
>WQVX01000188.1 GCA_009785615.1 Defluviitaleaceae bacterium
ATGTACCCGAAAATTTTAAAAAAAACTCATCATTTAAGAAATGCCCAAGTGGACTATCTCCGTAATATGAAGCAGATCCCCATGTTCCTGTCTCATATGGATAATATGGCATCAATTCATCCAGCAAGTACTTGCGTAATAGAAGAGTATTGCCATTATAGTTATTAGTCAAAACCAGATAAGGCACATATCTACCATTCTCCGAAATAAAAACAGTATAACCCAGATGAGGGTTAATATCATATGCAATATCCGAAATAACCGTTACTTCTTCTTTGGTCATGCTTGAACATCCACTAATCACTAATACAGATACTATACATGCAACTGCTCTGCAAACTGACATAATATTATTAATCATAATCAATACCTCTTAACTAATTTACTTAAATGCATTTTTGCGAAAATTTTAATATGTAACTAATATATTGAGCACCTATGTACATAGATGCTCAATATATTTTAAACTTATAGTATCAATTTAGTCAAGGGATTCAAAAAGAGCTGTTATAGTAGCAGAGGACGCAGACATTAAAAACAGTGTATGCTCGTTATAAAGTGAATCAAAATATCCATCATCTGATGTCCATTTTACAAATCTATAACCCTCATAAGCTTCTGCAACTATCTCAATAACACGCATACCAGTATATGCATCTTCAGCATTGCTAATGCGTCCGCCAGTACCTGCAATAAAAGTTATTGGGCTTCCTACTGGTGGAGTAAATCTACCAACAAATTCAACATCTTCAACAATCATAAAGCGATGTATAGGCTCTACAGAAATCAAAGTATCCCCAATATACCACCCTAAAAACTCACTGCCGTGAGTCGGGCGAGCTTCTATCCTAGCAAAACTACCCATTAGAAAGCTTCCCGAATTGCTCATAGATGAAATTCTTGAACCACCTACAATACCACCATTGTCACATGATGCAACACTTACAGTAAACGTAGTGTTAGCCTGTTCGCCTCTAATTTCTTTTCTACCAGGTAATTCAGCAGAATAGCCATCCATAGCGATATAATCTACAGACGAACCCTCATAAGGTGTAGCTTCAATTTCATAGAAGTCAAAAACAGGGAGATTAACTGTAAATATTTCGCCATTTTCAATTGGAACATAAAGATAACTTATAATCCTAATAACTTGCCTAGATAGAGTACGTTCATTAATTGAGATAGACACTTCACTATCTTCTGTTCCTATGATTTTAACTGTATAGCTTTCGTTTGCTGGCAGCCATAATGTTTTTTGCATGTTTCTATAGTTAACATGCCCATTAATCATGGAGTAAGTGTCTTTAAATACATTGTCGATTATAGTAGCTACCAAAGCCCCTTGGCTATCATACACATTAACATTTATATCCAAAGTACCGTTTATTTGGATAGTACGATAGGTGCTTGGGGCGATTCTTTCAATAACTGCGTCGTGTTCGACAATCATGATTGGCCTATCACCCGGTTCACTACCGGGCACATCATCTAGTTCAAATTTAAAATCTTGTGACATTAGCCAAGCCAGATAAATCTCAGGGTAATGTGCTTGTTGAAAGCTGCCATTATCAAATGTTGTTGCTATCTGGCGAAACAATTCAATTGTATCATCATTGCCACTTAGAAAGTCATCAATTACTATGCATAAAACACTAACTAGAATGTTGCCTAAAGAGCTATCAATATAAGCTAATCCATATTTTCCATGGCTGTTTAGAAATCTTTCAAGATTATTTCTAATAATAGATTCTCTAGGATGAAGGTCTGATAGTTCACCCGGTATTAGCAATGAGGGTAGGAAAAAGGGATTATCCCTAATTTCTGTGGCAATTAATCCAACAACGGCAAAATCTCCGTGCAACATGCCAAGTAACTCTCTAAAAAAGTCTTGATAATAATTTACATATCTTTGTCTGTTTCCAAGTATATTTGCAACAAAGTTTACGAATTCATACATAACTTCGCTTTGAGGAACACCTCTGACGGATTCTAGTATATGGTATCCGTATTCATATGCGCCCGAAAAACGTTCAAATTGATTTAGCATATTTCTACGACTTCGTAGGAAGTTGGCATCAGTACGTTGGATAGGAAGATCGCGATCTATACCATATCGTTCAAATCTCCATGCTAATGGTGCTACAAGAGGAACAAAATCATGAGGCAGTATCGTATTGAATATATTACCATGTCCTTGAGGAGTAACCGTTCCGCGAGGTGTTGCAAAGGTATATACGAACAAATTTGCAGGTACTAGGGATACACCCTGTGATAAAGAGTTATTTGGATTATTCAAGTATCCGCCAACTAGATTTGCAGTAGCTCCTGCACGGCTAAACCCAGTCACCCATAGTTTAATGTCACCACTTATCTGATGCTCTGCTATATACCATCTAAGAAAGTGCAAAACTTGGTCACGCGCATTTTCAAATCCATCGTGATTCCCAGAAGCACCAACAGTTACATTACTTGCCCACTCAGCCTCATATCCACCGCCCCGAACAGCCAAGGCAATCAATGTATATTGATAGTCTCCAGTAGAAGCAGGCATCACCAAATATTGACCGGCTTCAATAGCCATTGGTGTACCAACTGGTGGCCTATCAATTGCCCCAATTCCGCGGTGTGCTGCAACAACGCCTATAGTATCTCTGCCCGGCCCATTACACCAAGCACATTCCAAACTTCTAAGACCTACAGCAATGGGGATGTCTCCACCTCCGCCTGATCTGTCACACCAACAATTTATGGCAAATTGTCTAAACCCTGCATCTCTTAGAAAGTCGCGGGCATTCCAGCTTGTTTGATGCCAAGTATTGGCATTATGTCTACCAAAAGCACTAGCCGCAAAAGACATAGATAATGTAGCCAATTGTGGATTATAGATACGTGAATCTTGTAGGAAATGGTTTGGATTAAAGTAAAACCAACCAAAACTATCAATATGCGCTCCTGTAGCATTAAAATTAGTCATTCCCCTGAATCTAAACGAGTGACCACGGTTAATGTGTAGAGTAAATTCGCGTGAGCTTCTACCCACAGCAATAGCATCTTGTGTATTTCTACTTGTTACCGCTACTACTATTTCTCGGTCAGCTATAAGATGACGGCTAATTCGCCCTTCATCCCATATAGTATCTTCATCCATCTCTTCGTAATATGCATCCATAAATAACATTTCTGGCAATATAGATGATGAATATACAGTGCTAAAATGTGTTTCGTCACCGTTTCTAATTATATAAAATATTATTGGTGTAAAATCATTCGTTGCAGAAACAGTGTAGTATCCTTCTATTGGGGGAGTAAATCTAAAAGCCTGCACATTGCGAGCGTTTGCAACATCATCTGTGGATCCAACAAAAACTGCATCAAATCCAGATATAAGATCAGGATGGAGTGGATCAAGCCAAACCGACACAAGATCACCACAAAGAGTTATAGACCTAAATAAGAGCATTGCAATTTCTGCACGTGTTATGGTATCCAGCGGGCGCA
Source organism: Defluviitaleaceae bacterium (assembly GCA_009785615.1). GTDB lineage: Bacteria > Bacillota > Clostridia > Lachnospirales > WQUN01 > WQVX01. Next base: position 3,499 of record WQVX01000188.1, read on the forward strand.
ATTCTCCTGTTTCATGACCTACTACTATACCGTGTTGGAATAGTTCTTGTATTACACTTCTATACTCAGTTGATATTTGGTCTATATCAGTAAAGGGCATATCTATCGTAGTTATAGCCGGAGCGTCGCTTAGTCTATTCCAATTGCTTCCATTTATTAAACCTGCATGTAGAATGTAAAATACTAGCTCGCGTGTAATCTCTCCTGCTACATCTGCGCCGGATGGTAGTAGGCCGTTGGCTATCGCATATTGCACAAAGACATCTGACCAATTACCATTTGGATTTGCATCTGGTAAGTATACCCCTGCTGTTAGGAAGATTAATGCTAAAGATTGCTCAATCGTTGCAAACTCACTTGGCCTAAAAGTACCATCAGGGAAACCGGATATTGCACCTCTTGCTACTAAGTTGTAAATAGCAGTATAAGCCCAATGGTTTGATGTAACATCCGGAAACCTGATATCTGCAAAAGCAGCAAAAGGGCTGTCAAAGAAAGATGGTGCTTGTACAAGCGGTTCTGCTAATGGCATGATATTATGATTTGGGTCATCATTACCTTTAAGGATAACCGCTCGTCTGGCAACTTGTCCCAAACGATCACCAACACCCATTATCAGGCTAATGTTTTGATTGCTTGTCCCGGGATTGGCACTAAAAACAAATGTAGCATAGTTTTCACGATAATCTACGACATTTTCAAAAGTACCATACATAGACTGCCAGAAGAAAAACGGCGAAGTAGCCCTGGAATCCAACGTAACATCGTCTATGGATATGGTTATTTGGTACACTCCGCGGATAAAATCCAGTACTTCTACCGATACAGAGTTAATCCGAGGTGGTATTAAATTATCTAAATCATAAGCAAATTCCTGTTCAAATTCTATACCGTGACGGCGAGTTCTTGGCGGATCAGGTGTAGGAGTTGGATTCGGTTCCGGCTCTGTATCCGATGCCGGCTCAAAAACAAGCGTTACTTCGGTATTGAAATTTGGCATGGTAAATACTAAAGTATATTGACCATTTTCGCTATTTTGTGAAGTAAGCTCGCCTATAGAGAATGTAGCAGATTCAAGGCGATAGCCGCTTGGGGCGGTAAAAGCCAAAGTAATCTGTGTTCCGTTTTGTACCCTTGTTGGCTGATTTAATGGAAATCCGTAGCCGTTAACAAATACACGTATGTCATCGTTTGAAAGTACCGTAAGTGTAGGGCTTGGCGGAGGAAGCACCGGCCACCATGGTTCATTTCCATCGTTGTCATTGTCATTGTCGTTATCATTATCGTTATCATTGTCGTTATCGTTATCATTGTCGTTGTTATTATTGTTGCCGCCGGGTGTTCTTACAGTAAGAGTGACTGTATGTGTGCAATCTCTAAATATTTCACTACCATCAGCACCTATAATAATTACGCAGAGCTTCCATTCTCCGCCTCTTTCTTCCTGCGTAAGCGGCCCTTGCAGTTGCAGATATAGATTGCCAAAGCCCGGA
>WQVX01000189.1 GCA_009785615.1 Defluviitaleaceae bacterium
CAATCAATGAAAAAGATTGTTAGTCTTGTTTTGGCTTTTGTACTATGTGTTAGCTTAATAGCTCCCATTACGGTACACTCACAATCGCAAGATAACATCATAGACCGAGTAGCAACATCAGTTTTGGGTATTGATGGTCTTATAATTACAATGACCAATGTACATGACCGCTTTAGTTTTAGAGAAGTAGGCAGTGTTTATAATTTTTCGTTTATGTTACAACGGACAGGAACAATTACATTTAATAAGGATGTATATCTCACAAATGTTTTTGGCATGAGCGGTATTTATTTAAGCGCAGGTGAAGTATTTAGGTTCGAGGGTCGCTCTAACATGCTTATGAGATTACGATATGTTAATCAAGTCCGTGTTAATACGAATGTTTCGTTTTATTTAGGCGAATATTTTGGAGGAAGCGTAAACAATTGGGATCATCAGGACGGTGGCGGTGGCAGGTTAGTGGCTATGTACGCACCACCAGAGCAACCGCCAACAACACAGCCACCGACAACCCAACCACCACCACAAGCCCCAAGCAATGATACTGTGCTTGTGACTATCGGTTCTGGTCAGATTTATGAAATTCGTAATTTGACTAATAGCAGTGTAACGCTTACTTTGGAAAGAGGGGCAAATACTTTTACAGACCACATCGTCTATCGTGCAGATGGTACTACTGCAAGTCATCAGCGTGGCGGATGGGTAGGAGCAGGAACAGCTACCCAATCAACCGTAACGCTAGGGTCGGGCTGGATGTTGGTAATTCAACATAGAACTGGCGGTAATGTTACTGTACGAAGTAATAACGATAATGTTCAAGTAAGAAGGTTAACGACACCTGTTTTTTATACTCAAATGATAAGCTACGGAGTAACCGTAACGTTCAACAATAATTCCTTAAACAGTCACTTTATAGATTGGGGAGGCGGTCGCACCCATAGATACAACAACAATAGCGGAGAATTATTTGGGTTAGTTAGAGGTACAAGATTTTATGTAGATGGCACAGAGGAAGAAATACTCGCAAGAAATTTAACAGGGGGACAGACCAGTGTACCTGCCAGAGGTAGCGTACAAATTACAGGTAACTTTGGTGGCAGGCCAGCTGGATGGTCGAGAGAAATTTATGGAACGCATACAGCTTTTTCTGGTCAAGCGTATCGTTTAACTATTGACGGACAAAGAAGCTACCCACCGGGTACAACAGCGACACCACCAGAACAACCACAAACACCACCAACTATTCCGTCAAATTGGCATTTGGCGTGGAGCTTAGGGCAAGCGTTTGGATATGAGTTTTATTTTGATAGAACACCTATTTCTTCTACAGGAAGCGGTCAGTTTGCTACGCATACTGTAGAAGTAGGCACAACTATGTTTGCGGTCATTACAAATCCAGACGGTAATCGTGGCTATCGCTGGTGGTCTGATGGTGCGGTATCATGGACTGATTCTAGCAATAACCAATATTCCGCAAGAGTAGTTTTTAATACAGTTGGCAATATTGTTATGGATGGTGGAGCGGACGGCAGATTTTATGTTAATGTGGTAGGTACTACACCACCAACTACGCAACCGCCGACAACACAGCCACCAACGCAACCGCCAGCCAATAATCAAATACCGCAATTCGTTGCACCGCCATCATCAACAGACAACGGCGTACTAATAGAATTTAACACCGTACCAAATAACCGCTTTGGTTATCGAATATTTCGTGCAACTACTGCAACAGGTGACGGTATATCCATTACTGACTTTCCAATAATGGTAAACCCAGCCCATAGCTTGAATAGGATTATTACTTTTGACCCGAACGTAAGACCAAACAGGGATTATTGGTATTATATAAGGGAAGTTTTAGAAGAGGCCCGTTTTGATGCCGCAACTACAACGCTAATTCCAGAAGTTCTTGGCCCACCAAGTGCCAGAATACACGTTCGCACATCAGCAGAAATAACCGAGCCGACCGCCGAGCGTGGATTTATTATGATGTTCATTGGCAACTCGCTTATGAATGTTAACAACGTTTGGGAAGGTATCGACCCACCACAAAATAATACTGCACCAGTTCTGAGTGCAGGGCGTACTATGGTTCCGATACGTGCCATAGTAGAAGCAATGGGCGGTACAGTAGGTTGGGATAACACAACCCAGCGGATAGACTTACGCTCACATGGAAACCATGTTCAAATGTGGCTTGGTCAAAGAAATGCAAATGTAAACGGTGCAACAAGAGAGATGGATGTTATACCCCAACTTATAAATGATAGAACCCTAATTCCTGTACGCTTTGTTGCAGAATTTTTAGGCGCACAAATAGAATGGATAGGTTCACAGCAAATGGTTGTTATTGTGTACTATTTACAGTGATAAGAGCAAAAAATACAAATGCCCTTTGCAAAACATGCAAGGGGCATTTTATCTGCTGAAATGTAAAAAGTTCTAGCCACTATGAAATAGGAATATATTTTATCCATTATAAATAGTAGCTAGAAAGCGTGATCTTTGTGATTAGAGGTTTTATTTGGTATGCATTTTACTTTATCTTGTTTAGTATCTTAACCGTAGGGCTTATAATTCCGTTTTATGTAATATTTTTACTGATAGCATTTTCGCCAGCATCAGAGAAACTATGGCGTTGGGTGAATGGTATTAGACCGCTTAGGCTTGCATCAGAAAAAGAAAGGCTAACGCCATTATTGGAAGAAGTCTATAAAGCGTATTCTAAAAAGGTGAAAAAGAAGAACGCAAAAAATGCCAAGTTGTTTATACAAGAAAGCATGAGTATAAATGCCTTTGCATTTGGGAACGAAACGCTTGTGCTAACAAAGGGGAGTCTTGATCTTCTGAGTGATGATGCCTTGAAGGGGTTAATTGCTCACGAGTTGGCACATTTTCATTGCCTAGATACCAAATGGGCATTGTTTGCCTATGTTGCAAATTTCCCCATGTCCTTTTTGATGAAAAAACTACGTCAGATAGATAGCACCTTGAAAGACGGATTACTAAGATTTTTGTTCGGTATAATCTTTGGATTTTTCAGACTAATGGAGTTCATAGGCGATTTAGTTTTGATGTATCATAGCCGAAAGCGTGAATATGAAGCGGATGCTCTTGCCTTGATTTATGGCTATGGTGAAGAACTAGCAGGGGTATTGATTCAGTTGTACCAAATATCAATGGAGAAGCCAAAAAGTGTTGGGGAGATGCTAAAAGCAACCCACCCAGCCATAACAAAGCGTGTCGAGAAGTTAGAGGCTATCTTATATAAATAAGACAAATTGTAGTAAGTGTTCATGTCAAAAGAATGTCTAATTTGTAATTAAAGACCCGATTTTTTCTTTTATGTATGCTAAGATGTTATTGTGAAAGAGGTATATATCAATATGGCACATGGAAGTTTAACTATAGAACATTTAGTTGAAAAGATAGAGAAATATAATGCTCAAAAAGATAAAGAGAATGGAAACATGAAGTTGAACCTCATTTTGTTTGCTTCAGGGGCTTTGGCATTTGTTCTTTTAGGAATAGGAGAAGATCTTGACTTTCACATGATTCAAGAGGATTTTATTTCGCTGCTACCATACATAGCGATTGGTGGTGCTGCACTGGGAGGAATAGGGTTAGTTAAAAATATTTTAAGAAAAGCCCGCCTTGATAAGCTACTATCGGCATTGGAAAGATACTTAATAGAAATATCTAACGGAAAAAGTGAGACAAATGAAAAGGGTATGAGCAAGTAATGGATATTGAAATTAAAGACACTATAACACTAAGTGATAAGAGAAAGTATTTAGTAGTTAGCAAAGTGCAACATCAAAATAATACATATTATTATCTAGTTGATGAGCAAGAAAATGAAAATGTGAAATTTTGCCTAGAAAAAGCAGGCGCAAACACATTGCTGGAAATTAACGATGCAAATCTAATACAAAATCTATTACCTTTATTTTCAAGTAAGACAAAGCAACACTTGGAAGAAAATAACTAGAACAAATAGAGAGGATCATCGTACGGAGTCTTCATCTTTAATAATGTTTCTATCTTGATATAAGATATTTTCAATATCATTTAGCATAGAAACTAACTCTATTTTTTTCATCTTAGAAAAATTGATTGTGCCTTCACTTTTGGCACTTTTTTTTGGCTCTACTGTATTTGTCTTTCCTAAATTAGGGGTGATGTCGTCTGTATCCTTGGATTGTGGGGAAGTGATTTTTTCGTAAACGCTGCCTATAACAATAATAACAATAAAGACTATAACAACCTGTACCCAACTTGGGATAATTTCAAGCAACTCCCCAAATTCTGGCAGTCTTTCACTCAAAAAAGAGTACAGAGGAATACGAAATACATCCGTAAATGTTGCAATTACTCCTACAACAGTAAATGCACTTACAAAAAGAGCAAGTTTTTCACTCGATTTTGAGTTTATTAAAGATAATATCTTATAAATAAGGATAAATAGGAGGATAAATATCAATAACATCACGGCATATTCCATTTATAATTTACTCCAGTCACAAATTGTTGTTTTTTGAAACTAATTACGTAGCTTAGAATAAACCAAGCAACATTAGTTGTCAATTTTGAGAAAAACACTCAAAATCAACGCCTAGGAAAGATATTAAATAATAGGCTATGACATTTATGTCATGGTCTTTTTGTTATAGAAGTACACATATAAAACTTGTAATAAAATAAAAAAATGTAGTAATATGTAGATGTCATTACATGTTGCTACACCAAAAGGGGGAATACCATATAACGTATGGTGAACTGTTTGTACTAATAAGCAAACAATGGGCAAATGTAAA
>WQVX01000190.1 GCA_009785615.1 Defluviitaleaceae bacterium
ATTATCGAAAAAACCAATATTCAACGTGCTTCCAAGGTTCGCTCTGCTGCTGGATTGATTGCTTTCATCTTTGCCAGGATTGCTTGTGCTTTCCTTTGCTTTTAATCCTTGATTGGCGTTACTGGGGGTAAAACATAAGTAAATCCAGTGTAATCCAAATATCTGGTACCGCCTTGCAACCCACCAAACAATGATATATAATCCCCACTACGCACAAACAAGTGCGCCCGGGAGGGTTACCGAAGTGGTCATAACGGGGCGGTCTTGAAAACCGTTTGAGTGAAAGCTCGCAAGGGTTCGAATCCCTTACCCTCCGTACTTCAAGAAAACCGCATAAACACAGGGTTTTTCAGCAAAAAAGAAACACCTATGCACGATTTTTACACGAAAATCTAAAAATCAAGCGGTTTAACCTTGCAAAATAAAAGCACTCTAATCTTAGTGATAGGGTGCTTTTGTTATTGGCTGGCATTTTAGGTTTTCCAATTATGCAGGTCGGTGAGGACGGGGGGATTGGGGGGAAAGCCCAAGGTCTTAAATACCTTCCCCTTTGCACTAGCCCAATGGAGTGGCTTTGTGTGCTACACTTAGAAGGTGCGACATACTTCAAAAACCGATATGCAGTATAGGGTCGGACAGCTTCAAAACACAGCACACAAAAAAACTATAGTCAAGAGCGCATTTTCTCTTGACTATGGTTTAGCGGAATGAATACGATGGCACTAATCCAAAGAAATATAATGATTTGCATTGATGAATATGTTATAATTTGGGTCAAGACAATTTTTTTGTACTGTCCTGCTTTGTGCGATGTAATCTGCTGAACTTATATTTTTAGAAATAAGCGATGGATAATATCCGCATGACCAAGTTAAAAGCAAGAAAAATTTTAGGGATAAAATAAATGTACTATTAGACAAGGTGATATTTCATGAGTGGTAGTAGCGTTATAAAAATAGAACATTGCAATAATATAAAGAGTGCCGAACTTGAGTTTTTTCATGATAAACTCAATATTTTTTATGGTAAAAATGGTACTGGAAAGTCTACAATAGCTAAAGCCCTATTTCTTCAGTCTCAAAATGAAAGTTTAGAATCTTTAAGACCTTATACTAAGGATACCTTTACACCTAAAGTTGAAGGTATAGAAGCTGGAGATATTGCTATCTTTGATGAAAAATACGTGAATCAATATGTTTACCAGAAAGATACAGTTATAGAGAATGCATTTAAGGTATTTGTAGAAAGTGCTGAATACCGTAATGCTAAAAATAATATAGATACTATATTCTTAGAAATTAAAAATTCCATAACTGAAGATGAAGAAATAAAATCTTTGCAAACTCAGTTGGAGCAATTAATTAAAGTAATTAAGAAAACTGCATCTACTAATAAGCTCTCCAAAACTGGGGGAATAAAGGGTGTTTTATCTGGTAAAGGTGGATACACAAACCCTCCGGCAACGCTCTCTAAATTAGAGCCATTTTTTAAGGATAGTATCGTAATAGATTATGCAAAATGGAGAAATGATGGAAATAAAAACTTCGGAGATGAAGCCTGCTGTCCATACTGTTCCATAGACAATATCCCTGAGTTGCCTACTATAAATAAGGCTTTCGCTGAAACATTTGATAAAGCAAGTGTAGAGTTTGCAAAAAATGTTATAGCTGCACTATGTATACTAGAGGATTATTTATATGACAATGCTGTATTACATCTAAAGTCGTTATTTGGATCTGAAAAGAGTAAAGATGATTTGGAAGTTCAACTTAACAATATAATTAATGAAAGCACGTATCTTGATAAAAGACTTAAGAATATAGTCAGTTTTAATGGTTCTTCTATAACAAGAGATAACATTTCTTCTTTAGAAGAAGCTTTGGAAAATATGCGAATCAACACTGATAACCTTAGCAAGTACTTTGTAGCTGAAAAAACAATAACTAAAATTAACTCAATAAATGCATTAGTTGATAGTGTGCTTTCAAAAGTTAACATTCTTAAACAGGAAATAGGTAAATACAACAAATATATCTCAGATGCTATAAAAAAGAGTGAAAGAGATATAAATACATTTTTGCAAATAGCCGGGATTAATTATAAGTTTTCAGTTGTTTTGCAAGAGGGTTTTGAGAATACAGCCTCAGCAATCCTTGAATTTATAATGCCTGATGACGAATTAGAAAAAGTTGCCTTGCCTGCAAATCACTTAAGTTGGGGTGAAAAAAATGCATTTGCTTTGGTGATGTTTATGTTTGACACACTTAGCAGGGATAATGTAAAGCTAATAATTTTAGATGACCCTATTTCGTCTTTTGATACCGATAAAAAATACGCTATAACTGATAGATTGTTCAAAGTCGGCACCAAAGGTAAAAGTTTTTATGAAAGAACCGTTTTGCTGTTCACGCATGACTTAGAACCCGTCATAAACTATGTGCAAACTACACCTGGGGGACAAACGCCAAATACTATCAGTGCCTCGTATATGAAAAATGCAAAAGGGATTATACATACTGATAGCATTGTTAAAGGTGTAGGGCTAGTTCCTAATGTTGTGTTGTTAAAAGAAATAGCAACAACTTTACCTCTTTCTCTTCCAATACGAGTGGCCTCTTTGAGAAAGTATGTAGAGCATACCCACAAAAAACCCGCCGAGGAATCGGCCGCCTACCACATATTATCAAATTTAATACATGCTAGAGTTAATATGAACTATAAAAGCGAAGATTGTAATTTAAATAATGATGAATTTGAAATAGGCTGTTGTTATATAAAGAGGTTTATAGCTGATTTTGATTATACCGAGGCCTTAGCTCAATATAGCTCAGATGGTCTAATAGCTGCATATAATGATGAACAAAATACCTATTTTAAGATGTTGCTACTACGCGCAATATGTGAAGTACGCAGTAATCTAAAAGAAACGCTGAAAAATGCAAACCCTGCCTTAAAGAAATACATTGATGAAACTAATCATATTGAAAATGATAGTGCCTACGTATTAGATTATCGGGTTTTTGATATAGTACCTGCTAATCTCTTAGACGAAGCTGAAAAATTTATAACGTCAATAGAGTTCTAAAGGGAGGGTATTCTTAATGGATACTATCATTACTGTTGCACTTGCTGTTATTACTGCTTTGATTTCATTTGTTACGGCGACTATTATCGAACGCCATCGTAAAAAGCAGGAGTTAGTTTTGGAGTATTTAATAGAAGCATTTAAGTGGCTCTATACTGTTGATGCAATAGGGCTTAGTTCTGATACAGCTGATGATTTTAATAAATCACTAAAACTTGTTGCATTATTTGGTAGCAAGAAACAGATAGACTTGGCTCGTCAATTTATTGAAGATGCGCCCCAAAATGGCAGATTTGATGTTAAACCACTACTTTATGACTTAATGAATAGTTTGAGAAAGGAACTCAAACTTGAAAAATGTGAACCCTTTACCTTCATACATGCAGGGAAAAACTCTCAAAAACATTAACAAGTATTTATTTCCAGTGTAATATGCTCATATGACTTAATGACTTAATGACTTACGCAAAGTGTAATCAAAATGAAATAAAACATGCGCTTGTCAATATATTCCACACATGCTATACTATTTTAAGTGGGTCGTAACTAATACCCACGAGTGGTAGCATGTGCAACTAACTCCGCAACGGTTAGGCTATCATTATTACTTTGACTATCAAATATCTAGCTGCTTTTAGGTATTTGGGGGTGAGCATAACACCTTATGTCGGGTTACGCCTTTATGACTTGGGCGTAAGGTTGAATGTTAAGTTGTGATAGTAGACAGCACTTAACAGTAATCAGATGAACTACTGCACCATTTATTGCCATAATCTTTGCAGTGATTATTGGGACACGAATAAGTGGATACGATTTTAGGGAGAGAACCCCTATATTGGATTATATATTTGCCGTGTGCTTTATATGCGCTAGTGCTGGAATTGATTGTACCCTATGTAGGTACGCAAGCCTTTGTGTAATGAATTAAAAAGAGATGGTCGGCTCTTTTGTAAAACAAGCAAAGAATTTTAAGCCTTTGATGGCTTATATAAACTAGCGAAGAAGCATGGACTTGTACATTAAGTTCGTGCTTCTTTCTGTTATAGCTTTGTCATACCGTTTTTATATTCGGTATAGCTGAAATGAAAATATTTTATTTTCGGAATGGGTTTAGTTGTCATTTGTTTAGACAACTAGACCCTTTTTGCGTTCTGCTAAAGTTGATTTTTTGCCGATTCAATCAACTTTCTAGCTTGTTTTTATTACTAAAATCGGCACACAACTACTTTCATTTTATAGGAGGACATCATCCATGAAAATCACAAGTTTAGAAATCAGCAACAGCAGCTTGGGCAAACGCCTTTGGCTAGTTGAGGTATTGCCAGCCTATGAGTATCTAAATGGCAAGCGTACTGACAACATTACAGGCTATCGGTACGTTATAGCCATGCCTGACCGCAGTTTAGAAAAAATCGGTGTAAAAATTGAAGGTAAACAACTGCTAGAAGCCCCCGAAGGGTACGCAGAAGTTACCTTCTCCGATTTGGAAATCTTCATTTATTGGTCAAACGGTCAACCCCAAGTAGGCGCAAGGGCTAAAGGTATATCATTGGTAACAACCAAGTCATAAACCTTTAGCGGGAGCGTGTGGGCAATAAGGGGGATAAGATATTTTCCGAAGAGGAAATATCCCCCCTGCCCGCACGTTCCCGCCCTAGCCATGGGGCTAGTATTACCCCCATGGCTACATTGTAGCATGTATCAACTATAACAAGATTGGAGTTTTATATGC
>WQVX01000191.1 GCA_009785615.1 Defluviitaleaceae bacterium
GATGATGGTTCGCCGATAGTAGTTTCAACGCTATCGTATTGTTTTAACAGGTAAAATGTAGAACTTGAACGCAACACACAAGAAATGTGTTGCGTTTAGGACGTTATATAGAAACGAAGAATTAAAAATTTTGATTAATTATGAAAACAAAGAAGATGTTTTTTTTAGCTTGTTTGATTTTGTTGGCAAACATAACTGTGCAAGCAACTATACCACAAGGTATATGGAAAGTAACCCAAATAACCATCGAAAGAAATACCGATGGAAATATTGAAACAGTTGTGCATAACAGCGCAGCCGAAGTACAGAGTTTTATTCCTTCTTTCAACGAGTTGGAAATGGATGCGCAAAACATTGTATTGCGATATGATAGTTGGGAAGAAAGAGCTCAGTACAACATTAGCGGCAATCAATTAATTGTACTAACAAGTGTTGCCAGACAAATATATGAGTATAGTATGAGAGGCGAGAACCTTGTGCTAACTGCTGTTTACAACTATTTATATAATCTGCCGACCGGACAGACACAGCAGATTACCGAGAATTGGACAATAGTCTTGAAGCCTAAATAACATTTTAGTCCAAACTAAACAGAGATTATGAAAAATAAAATAGTTGTCCTTGCTGCTGCTTTGTTTTTGTCATGTGGCTTTTTGCTGCACGCGCAAGTAGATACGAGGGGCACGGACTTTTGGATAGCTTTCGGGGATAACGCCGCTAGTACGAGTATGCAAATACGCATTGCAGGTGCCGGACAAGCGGCTAATGGTCATATCCATTTTACTGCGTTAGGTACTTCCGTGCCTTTCTCTGTTCCCGCCCACGGAGTATTTACATATGTACTTACTGAAGCCCAAAGAGGAGCAGTGGCTAATATGGCAACGGGAGTAAGCAATCGCAGTGTTCGCATAACCAGCTCTGTACCCGTTATGGTGTATGCACTCAATCAACAGTCTGCTACTACCGATGCCACCAATGTTTTGCCGGTACCGACTTTGGGTACAGATTATTTCCACATCTCGTATAGACCTCTGAATGTTGATAGATATTTGGTTGTAGCTATCGAAAACGCTACGCAAGTGTTTCACGACGGCGCATTAGTAGCTACGCTCAATGCAGGAGAAGTTTATGCCCGGAGTGGTGCAAATACAGAGGATATGACAGGTGTTCATATTACTGCCAGTGAACCGGTTGCGTTTTTTAATGTAAATTCGGGTCCCCAAGTACCTTTCGGCACGAGATTTGTTGACCGTCAATTTCAACAGTTGCCTCCTGTTAATACTTGGGGAAGGAACTTTTTTGTACCGGTAACACATCGCGGGGTCGAAAGGGTTCGGATTGTGGCTACGCAAGATGATACTGATATTACGCAGGTAGGCGGAGTTGTAGTTTCTGATGCTACCGGCAGTCAAAACCGTTTGACCAATCTCAATACCGGTCAATGGGTGGAGTTAGAAATAAGACTTGCCCAAAGAGGTGCTTTTATTCAAGCCAATAATCCGGTAGGCGTTTGTGCTTTCATGGTAGGTACGGAATTTCCGGGTCTTTATGTAGCTCCGGGTGACCCATCAACCGGTTGGATTCCGGCAATAGAACAGATGATACCTTCGGCAACAATAGCACCTTTTATTCCTGTAGCATCTACAAATCTTAACCAACACTTTGCCTTGATTGTAGTACGAACAGATGCCAAAAACTTGACTTACATGGCTGTAGGCGGAGGTACGCTTGTGCCTATAAGCGGAGGCACTTGGTACGACCATCCTACGGCAGGTTATTCTTTCTATATCCTTCAATTAGCAAATGATGCTAACATTACTTATACCTTTTCCAATCCGGAAGGATTGCTGGTGATGGGATATGGAATTGGAGGTCCGGAATCATATTATTATGTAGCCGGCTCAGCATTTCGTACGCTTGATGCTGCATTTTTTGCCAATGATATTCATAACCAAGAATTGGCTGCCAATGTTATGCATACTAATCAGATAAATTTCCGTGCCGAGATACAAGGTGCTATGAGTAGCAATGCCGGTCATATCAGATGGCTTATTGATGGTGCAGAAGAAACTTCCGCTCGCGACCAACTTACTTGGAGCAGAAATCTACCTAATGGTACTTATGTGGTTGTGTTGGAAGTGTTGATGGATGATAACATTACTGTCAGACGTGTGGAAGGAACGCTGATTATTGCCACTGCTACTATTAAAGTCAATCCGCATATAAATAAGAGAGTTACAGAAGATTAGATATACGAACAACAAACAATTAAACTAAGTAAATATGAAAACAAAGCTATTTTTTTCAATCTGCCTAATGCTATTAGCAACAAGTATAACAGCACAAGCATCCATACCGCAGGGCACATGGACAGTAACCCAAATAACCATCGAAAAAAACATTGATGGTATCATTCAAACTTCTGTGTACAACACACCTGTTGAAGGACATCGTTTTATCCCTTTTCTTAAAGGGTTGGAAGTAAATGTAGAAGATATGGTGTTGCATTATGACGGTTGGGAAGAAATTTCACCATCGTACACTGTGTCCGGAAATTATTTAACACTAATGAGCGAAATGTTCCAACACCCGATTCCCTACAGTCTGAGCGGAGGAGTTTTGACCTTGCTCACTACACATAATTATATATACAATACGGCTGCAGGACAGGTAAAACAAATTACAGAAAATAGGACAATAAACCTGAAACAACAAAACTAATCACAAATGAAAAGCATATTAAAAAAAATTATCGTTGTTGTACTGTGTTTGTTGAATATTCCTATTGCCTCTTACGCGCAAATAGATACGAGAGGTACGGACTTTTGGCTGATGTTTGGGAGAAACCGTATATTGACTCACGCCTCTGTCGATTTACAAATACGCATTGTAGGCGGTAATGTTCCGGCAACCGGTACTATACACTTTACTCAGTTGGGAACTTCCATTCCTTTTTCCGTTCCGGCTAATGGAGTATTTACCCATGTACTTAATGACGCCCAAAAGATAGCTGTTTACAATAACACAGCCGGTATAACCAACCGCAGTGTGCGTATTACAACATCCACACCGGTTATGGTTTTTGCACTTAATCAAGCCGGAGCTACTACCGATGCTACCAATGTGCTTCCTATAACTGCTTTGGGTACAGAGTATTATATGATTTCGGGAAGACCAAGTAACACCGCTACTCATATGGATGCTTACGGAGTTGTGGCTACCGAAGACAATACTCGGCTATACGTTGAAGGTACGTTTGTAGGTACGCTTAACGCAGGGCAAACGTACTATTATATGACATCTACCAATATTGATATAACAGGTACACATATTACTTCCGACAAACCGGTAGCTTTTTTCAGTTTACGTCAAGGCTCTAATATGGGCGGAAGCACGAACGACCACTTCTTTCAGCAATTAGCCCCTGTTCATACTTGGGGAAGAACTTTTTTTGCACCGGTAGGTTACATGGGAAGAAATTTTGTGCGTATTGTGGCTTCACAAGATGGTACGAATATTACACAAATAGGAGGAACGGTGCTAAGCACTGCAGGAGCTCAAACTACACTCACCAATCTTCAAGCCGGTCAGTGGGTTGAGTTGGAAATACTATTGGCTAATAACGGTGCTTTTATCGAAGCAAATCATCCGGTTGGGGTTTGTGTGTTTCTTCCGAGTTCGGGCGCAGCTATAACAGCTCCTTCTGACCCATCCATTGCTTGGCTTCCGGCTCTTGGTCAGTTTGTAAATTCGGGGCTGATAACTCCGTTTATACCTTCGGGAAATACGCAGCTTAACCAACATCATGCCTTGATAGTAACGCCTACTGCTACGAGATACAACACAACGCTTTCTATCGGCGGTGCGCCTGCTGCGCCTATAAGTGGCGGAACGTGGAGAACGCATTCTTCCGGTTTTTCATTCTATATGATGCAATTGCACAATCTTACTGCTTCATATTTTTTTACCAATCCTGCCGGACTTATTGTTTTGGGTTATGGAACGGGCAGTGTGGAGAGTTATTATTATGTGGCAGTTTCGGGAATGCGTACCTTAGACGTTGCTTTTTTTGCCAATGATGTTCATAATCAAGACTTGATAACTCACGCTTTCAATACTAATGATATAAACTTCCGTGCTGCGATAGAAGGTGTTACAAGCAGTGACCCGGGTCATATCAAATGGTTTATTGACGGTGTGGAAGATGTTTCACTTCGCGATCAGCTTACTTGGAGCAGAAATTTTCCTAACGGCACTTATCTGATTGAGATGGAAGTGTTGGGATTTGATAATGTTACCGTTAGACGTGTAGAAGGTACGTTAGTCATTGGAGTTTTCATTATAGTGAATCCGCATATAAGAAAAACAAATATAAACTAAACAACATAAATATTTTTATAACATTACTTTAACAACAAACAAAGATGAAAAAATTGAGTTTATTCAAAGGGTTGCTACTTGCGACATTTTTTTGCGTTCCTTTTTTGATGAATGCA
>WQVX01000192.1 GCA_009785615.1 Defluviitaleaceae bacterium
TAAAAATGAGTTTAGTAATGCTAAAAATGAGCTTAGCCTAACAAAAAATGAGCTTAGAAAAAAAGAAAAAGATTGTAGGCATTTTGAAAGTGAATTAATTTTAGCAAAGCAAGAGATTGAAGAAATAACAAATAAGCTTTTGCTTGAAGAAAAAAACTATCAACAATGTCTATTACAAAACAAGCAGCTTAAAGGGCAATACAATGCAATTTCAAATAGTACAATGTGGAAAATAACATCTCCTGTAAGGGGTTTTATTGATGTGATCAAAGGAAATAAAAAAACCGGAAGCAAGTAAATAAATAAAGTTGCTTGAAATATATTGTAAAACCTAAATTTCATTCATATGATTGAATAAGACTATATTGAAATTGAGTCTTAGGAGGATTAACTTATAATGAAGGTAATGAAGGGATGTAATCAAATGATAAAAGTTTCTGTAATTATACCTTGTTACAACGCAGAATATGTTTTAGAATCCTGCCTGGATAGTGTCTTGAGCCAAACATTAAAGGATATTGAAGTTATATGTGTGGATGACGGCTCTACTGATAACACTCTCAACATTTTACATAAATACGCAAGCCTGGATAGTCGTTTGAGCGTTATTACTCAGCAAAATCAATATGCGGGTGTAGCACGTAATAATGGAATGGCACAAGCCACGGGTAAATATTTTTCTTTTTTAGATTCGGACGATTTTTTTGAACCTACAATGCTGAAAAAAATGTACGAAAAATGCGAGCAAGACAATGCAGACATCTGCATATGTGATTCCGGCATTTATGAAATGAGTACCAATAGGGTCTTATATGATATATATCAATTGCAACGTTACTTGTTGCCGGAATTCATTCCATTTTCACGTGAAGATGCTCCGGACGATATCATGACCTTATGTAACCCTGCTCCGTGGAATAAGATGTTTCGATCAGATTTTATTAGAGAACATGGATTGCAGTTTCAAGCACTTAAACGCTCAAACGATGTGTTTTTCTCTGAAGCTGCTATGGTTATGGCTAAACGAATCACTATTTGTGATCAATGGTTTATAACTCGGCGACGAGGTTCATCTACTAGCTTAACTGAAACCATGGGGGATGATCCCTTTTGCTTTTATTATTCTAACAAAGCCGTTAAAGATTTTTTGATTGAAAAAGGACTTTATGAAAAATATAAGATAAGTTTTTTAAAAAGAACCTTATCCAGCGGCCTTCATGCATTGCGCATGACAAAAACTAAAGAGGCTTGGTTGGAAGTAGCAATTTTTCTAAAAGAAAAAAATATACCTGAATTTGAGCTATGGGAGAACAGAAAATTACTAACTTGGCGCAATGGTGTTACAAAAATGACTTTTCTTGTAAAAAATAGTAAAGAAAAGTTAGCTGAATATGAACCGGAACTACGCAAAGACGAAACGAATACACTTACACAAGATCCTGCTTGGGAATTTCTTTTAGAGGAAAACACGTTAAAAGTATCAGTAATTATTTATGTTTCTAACTCAGAAGAGCATATTGAAGAAACTTTAATAGCTGTTATGAGGCAAACTCTTTGCGACATCGAAATACTATGTATAGATGATGACTCTACAGATCGCTCATTAGAAATTATGGAGAGATTGTCACAGAATGATTCGCGTATACGTATTATCCACCAATCTAACCAAGGTATAGCTGATGGTCTTAATATCGGACTTTGCAATGCCTGTGGTGAGTATGTCATGTTCTTAAATAGTGGTGATGTTTTAATTTGGAGTGCTTTAGAACGTTTATATAAAAAAAGCAAATACTACGATTTAGACGATCTTTTTTGTGAAGCTATTGTGTTTTTTGAACCATTTGATCTCTACAGTAAACACAAAAACTACCATAAAATGTATCGCTTCAATAACAAATATATAAAACCTGTGTCCGGACAAGATTTATTAACTACAATGCTCAGAAAAAAAGATTCTTTTAACTTAATAAATATTCGCTTATTTAAGCGTAGTTTTTTGCAAGAAAATAATATCACTTTTTCAAAAGCAGATACTGCTTATAGTGAAATTTTTTCTTTACGCACACTAAATGCTGCAAGTCGTACTTGGGTACATAATGAACCTTTGTACCTTAAAAGATTTGGTCATGAATCTGTATCCCTTGAAGAAAAAAGTTGGACAGATGTATATAGATATTATTTATGCTTAGTGGAAGTTGAAAAAATGATTTCTCTTGAATTAATGCAAGACAATACAGACTTTAAGCGCACTTTGGAGAAATTAAAGAACCAATATAAACGTTTATTACTTAAAACTTACTGGTCAATACCCGGGAAAAGATGGGCAACACTTCACGAAGAATCTATGGAATGGGAGCATTCACAACTTCCGGGAACTTTATCTATGACAATAAGAATGTTACAGCAAGAATCAGCACTTTTAAAGAAAGAAAGAGATTTAAATGATATATACAACTCTAATTCGTGGAAATTGGCTAGAACTTTGTCATTACCTTCACGAAGTGTACAGAAGTGTGGACAACTTATAAAAAACACTTTAAAGCCGGTAGTGAAAAAATCTAATATTTTGACAAGTTTGTATCTTAAAATATATAATAAAAAATAATATAATTGAGTTAAGAGGCTTAGAGTTAGATGAGTGATTATACAAATGATTAAAATATCTGCATTTGGGAGAGTTGCTTCTCAACTCTTTAATCTAAAGCATGGAAACACCCCCATACTCCTTAAAAAATCTATTTCTTTTGGTTGGCAATCTTTAGCTTCCATTTTGAGCGATCCTATTGATATCAATGATGAAGATGTATTATTTCTTAAAGATTGGGAAAAGAATGTGGTTTTAAGTGAGTTTAAAAAAGATGTTTTTGAAGAATTGAAAAATTCTCAAGGAGAATTTTTTGTGTTTGATTTTTTAAACGAACGCTTTAATTTAATACGATATAACGATTCTTATATAACATCTACGCATATATCTAAAAAACTTCAATGTTTGATTAACGAGAATGTTGAAATAGTATATCGTAATATATTTTATAAAAAAAATAAAAGTGTTATAGAAGATATAATGGTTCAATTTAGCAAAAAAATATCTGAGATTTATAATCCAAGCCATATAATCATGATCAAAGCTTTTTTATGTGAACAGTATAAAGATAAAAATGGAAACATTGTACCTTTTGATGACATAGATAAAATACATAAAACCAACAGTATGCTTGAAGATATGTATATATTTATGGAAAATTGTATTCCCAATATAAATATAATTGAAACACCAAAAAATGTTATGGCAGAAGAATTACATGTATCAAATTTAAGCTCAACTACATATTCAGAAGAATATCTGAATATGGTGTATAAAAAAACAGAAAATATATGCACATCAATTTCTCTTGCGAAAATTAATGAGAATCTGTCTGCATATTGTAACAATACATTTACAACTTCGATACAATCGCTAAACTTTTATAAACAAAAATACCCATATCAAGACTATATTCTTTTTTATGGTGAAAAGGGAATAAAAGAACGCTTATGTAATTTTGCAAAATCAATAGGATTATATTTTTATGAATTTAACACACGTGTTGATATAGGTGTTTTTCTCCTCTCTTCACGTCCGGTAAAATTTTTTAGAGGTAAGGTATTTGCTTTTTCAGGCATTACTAAAAATAATGGTAAATTAATATTTGGTGATGAAGATATAATTGATGCTATTGATAATTATACAAATGAAATTGGAGAGTATACTCTAATTATTGAAAATGAAAATCATGTTGATATTATAAATGACTATTTTGGAATTAGTAAAACTTTTTACTATAACAAAAACAAATTAGCAATTATGTCTAATAGATATCATTTGCTTTTACTATTACTAAAAAATTTAAATATTACTTTAAAATTAAAATTTGACCAATGTGCTTTCTATTTGACTTTGGATAAAGTATATTCTCAGCAAGCTTTTTTTAGAGATCTCCCAATAAAAGATACTTATATTTTACCAATTGACCAAAGTATAAGAATTGTAAAAACTGAAAAAAATCTTTTGTTTTTAAAAACAAAACTGCACAATGTATTGCATAACCCTAAAACATTTAACAAGCATGACTATACATTTAAATTACAACAAGCAGCTGATGAAATTTTAGAAAATGTAAAAATAATATTGCAAGATAATCGTTTTGATTATTCTATTATTGACTTAACAGGAGGAATGGATTCAAGACTTGTATATTCAGCAATTGCACATTTTCCGGAATATAAAGAAAAAATAAGAATTCATACTTATGATGATCATCCGGCTACCGGAGAAGCTGATTTACCGGTAGCTTTTGATATAAATAATATATACAACTATAAATGGAGTGATCTTTCAATCAAATTATTGAGATTAGATACTTCAGAAATGGAAAATAATCATTTCAGCTATTTTTTAGGATCAAATTA
>WQVX01000193.1 GCA_009785615.1 Defluviitaleaceae bacterium
ATTAAGTTTTTTCAACTAAGAGCAACGTTTCTTAGCTATAAGCAATTATATTCAATTTTTAGGGTGCTATCCCATTATATATTGGAATAGCGAGGTCTCACGTCATTGTACTCACCTCCTACCGCCTAATTCATATAAAATCATACAAAAAAGGCGTACAGGGGATCCGATCAAAAAAACGATCAACATCACCTGCACGCCTGAATATTTTAATCAATTAAAATTAACATATCCAAACAATCCACCCAAATAATTCAAATGGATATCCACATACTATCCCATACACTGAAGTATACTACATAGCAAAATATAACTTGCCTTGCCCTTGTAAAAAAGGCAAAACTAAGTTATACTGTTGCCTACTACAGCGACAGATTTTCTGTGTTTGCAGGTGATGTCTGTTTTACATCCCCTCGAACGTTGGCTGATGTCTGTAAACGTTGGCCAAACGTTGTAGTATTACCTAATTTTTTGTTACTTTTTCAGTTTAACATCATTTGATAATTTTGGCAATGATTTTTTTTAATTATATTATTTTCGTTATTCTGTAAAAAGGATCCATACAATCCCAAACAAGGCAATACCGGCCGGGAATCTATGGATCTTTTACTGTTTTCACATCTTCCTATTCATCTACGGAAAGGAGTGGTCGAAAAAATGACAAGGCTACAGCAGCATAACGGTGAATACTTAGATCAGTCTTTAGAAGAATTATTGGATGAAATCGTCACATCTATAAAAACACATTATCCTGATAGCCAAGTTTATCTGTTTGGCTCATATGTTTGGGGCAACTACAATAAAGACAGCGATTTTGATATTTGCGTATTGGTATCAAAGATAGTTGGCAGAAGAAATGAAATGAATGCTAACATTTCTTGTACGATACGAGAAGATTTTCCTATGCCCTACGACCTTCTTTTGTATACGTATGATGAATTTGACGAGTTTCAAAACCACAAATCCAGTTTGCCTTATAAAATTAAATCGAAAGGGAGATTGCTTCATGTCTGATATAGTTTACGCTAAAAAATGGTTAGCCCGCGCACAGACGGATTATGACTTTGCTGCTAAAATAGAGAAACATTTCCACTACTTAACCAAAGCCGAAGAAGAAAGTAATCCAAGTCATAATTGACATTTAGCAATTAATTCGCTAAAATAAGGACATAATAAAAAGCGAGAACGTTGGCACGTCCTCGCTCGGGCAAGTTGCTTGACGGTAAACAGCCCGGAACCCATAAATTTAATTACGTGTTGCCAAAAAATAGCCACTACCTTCTGACATGGGCGGCTATTTTTTTGTGTTACGATATGACAAGTACGCTAAAACTAATAACGCACACATGATAATTAGGTATAAAACCTCAAACATGGTCATATGGCCTCGCCCCCTTTCGAGAGTCCGGCCTAAACACCGCCCACAACTTGCTTGTATTTATTTTACACAATTTCTTGTAATATGTCTATATTTCGTATCACAATTGACATTTAGCAATTAATTCGCTAAAATAAGGACATAATAAAAAGCGAGAACGTTGGGCACGTCCTCGCTCGGGCAAGTTGCTTGACGGTAACAGCCCGGAACCCATAAATTTAATTACGTGTTGCCAAAAAATAGCCGCGACCTTCGTATATGGGCGGCTATTTTTTTGTGTTACGATTCTTGTAATATGTCTATAATTACATATCATAATTGACATTTAGCAATTATTTTCAAATAAATTTATTTAAACGACAATTTTAAACAAAATTTTCAACTTGGTCAGTCTTTAAGTTTACAAATGCGTATATCTATCATATAATTGGTTTATTTTACAAAAAATACGTTTAAAAGGGGCTGATTTGTATGAATAACAAAAATAAAAACCTTTCCGTTTCCGCTGTCATAATAATTGTAATAGTAACATCATTGATATTTAATAGTGCATTCATGGTTTTTATGAGTTATCGTGAAAATCGTAATGTAATTATTGAACAAAGTGCTGATAAAGTAATGGTTGTAGCACAAACCATTGCTGCACAAATTGACCCTGTTCGTTATGAAGCCATTGCGCTATCAGGTGTTAGAGATGAATACTGGTATGAAGTAAGAGATTTATTACATGCAGTAGCACATTATATTAACGCACACTATGTATATTCATTGTTACCAAATTTTACAGATGTTGTAACATATTTTGCAGATACACAAACTCCAAACTCTGACCATGAACCCTTCGGCCTTTGGGACACATTAGATGTTGAATTTTATCCTCCTGAAATGTTTATAACAATGAGAGATGGAATACCCACACGTACCGGCATTGTTGATGCAGGTGAGTTTGGGCGTTCTGTCTGCGGTTTTGCGCCTATATTTTCGCATGATGGTAGGATTATAGGAATAATAAGTGTTGAAGTTCAAGTAGATGATGTGTTTGTTCCGTTGCGTAATTTTGTATTTTTTATATCTTTGGCGGCTTTGCTTGTTACTGCCGTAACTGCAATAATTGCTATTTATATAGTAAGAGCGCGAGTAACAAAACCGCTTAATGTACTCATCGGCTTGGTTTCTAACGTTACACAAGGTAGGCTTTCATTTGAAAATTACAATCATAAGCTGTCAAATGATGAAATAGGTATACTTACCAACGACATGCTTGCCCTCGTAAACGTAATCCGTAACATGGTTGATGATTTGATGAAAATTGACCATAACTTCAATACACTTGGTGATATTGATTATCGTATTGATGTAACAAAATATCAAAACACCTTTAGGGAAATGATGGAGGGCGTTAATAACATTCCCAACACCATTGTTGCAGATGTAATGACAACGATTGATTCTATTGACGAAATTAACAAAGGTAATTTTAACCCCAATGTTAAATATTTAGTTGGTAAAAAGATGGTTTTAACTAATGCCATTCTTGACATGCTTGCTAACTTAAATAATGTAAATGCAGGAATCAGTCAATTAATTGAATTGGCGGCTGTCAAAGGTGATTTAAGTTTTCAAATTGATGCTAACAAATATAACGGAGATTGGCGCGAAATTATGCAAGGACTAAACAATCTCATCAAAATTGTGGACAGGCCACTTAGCACCATTAAGTTATGCCTTGGGGAAATGAGTGTAGGCAATTTCAATAAAGATGATGTAGACAAAAAACTTGGCATGGCATCTCCGGATTCTGACGCAAACCTATATCAAGGTATATATAAAGAAATGGGAGAATCAATAGATACTGCAATGAGTACTGTCGCATCGTATATCAATGAAGTAAGCGGCATACTTGCGCAAATGGCAGAAGGCAACCTTCAAAATAAAATTGAACGTGAATACGTTGGAACATTTGATTTACTTAAACGCTCTATTAACCAAATAACGGACAACCTACACAAAACAATGAAAGGGATATCCATTGCTACTGATCAAGTTTTAATAGGAGCAAATCAAATTTCCATTAGCGCACTTGAATTATCAACAGGAGCACAAGAGCAATCCGGTTCTATAGAAGAACTTAACGCAACCATTGAGATGATTAGCCAACAAACACATGAAAATGCCAAAAACGCAACCACTGCTAACGAATTATCCAATAAATCTACCACAAATGCACAAGAGGGTAGCAACGCCATGAAGCATATGGTAGACGCTATGAGCCAAATTAAGGAATCTTCTAATAACATTTCGCAAATTGTTAAGACTGTTCAAGATATAGCTTTCCAAACAAATCTTTTGGCTTTAAATGCAAGTGTTGAAGCGGCAAGAGCCGGAGACCACGGCAAAGGCTTTGCAGTTGTAGCTGATGAAGTACGCACCCTTGCAGGACGAAGCCAAGCCGCCGCCACCCAAACAACAACTCTGATACAAGATTCTATCAACCGTGTGGAAACCGGCTCAAGCATTGCAGAAACTACAGAAAAATCATTAAACGCTATAGTAGTAAGTGCCGGCGAAGTTTTAGCAGTTATAAGCAGTATTTCAGACGCTTCAAAAGAACAAGCTGAAGCAATAGAGCAAATAAGTAGTGGAATTGCACAAATTTCAAATGTAACGCAAACCAATTCTGCAATTTCAGAAGAAACCGCTGCCGCTTCAGAAGAACTCAATTCACAAACCGAAACTTTACGGCAGTTAGTAGCGTTTTTCAAACTTTAGAAAACCTGTCTGCTAAGAGCCTGTTCAAAATCTCCTTTTCACCATTTTTGCGGTCGATATTTCCGCCCTTCTTCGTCATCTCCTCCTAATTTACCTTTGGGTAAATGTCGTCGTCGCTTCCTTGAACCGGCGAAAA
>WQVX01000194.1 GCA_009785615.1 Defluviitaleaceae bacterium
AAGCCCTGTGATAACGATAATTCCGCTTGGGCCGGTTGTATAGGTGCCGATAACGGTTCCAAGTGTACCGCTTACGCCTGCGGATGTGTGGATCAAGTTAAATGTCGCATCCGGTAAAAGTTGTCCTGTTACAGAGCATACTTTCTTGATAACAATGGAGTTAAGTGGCCAGTTGAATACATTTTGTCCGCCTGAAGCTAACCACTGACTGCCGTCTGTTACAGATATTTGTCCACGAAGGAAGGTTTGCCTTGCGGAATAGTTCATAGCTTCCCACTCGACAGGAGTAAACGGAAAGTCTACAGATTGTTCAGGATCCGGGAGTGTAGTATCAGATTCCGGTGATGTATTGGGATTTGGTTCTGTATCTATTGGGCCAACACCTGCATCTGATTCTATTGGTGGAGATAAAGCCCCTGTGCCTTGCCCTCGCAGATATGGCAGAAGCGTGTACGTGTTGTCACCGGGATTTAAGAATATCCTGTAACTATTATTTGCATTCAATGCCATACCGGGAGCCGGGAAAATTTCTGTAATGCGATACCATCCCGGTTGAACAAACGGTAAAACAATCATACCTTGTGCATCAGTAACAAAATCTCCAATATGGACTACGTTTGGAGAATTCGGCTGCTCAAACTCAACACGGAAATGAGTCAATGGCACGGGGAGCATTGTAGTCATGTTCCATTTGGTGATTACCAGTGTTGGAAGCAAGGTATTCTCAATATGCAATACATAATCTTCATTTGGGCGAACATTAATTATCCATGAGCGGTTTTGCTCTAGCGGATCAAGCCAGTAGTTGTTTGCCGCTCTTATTTCTGTTATGCGATATTGCCCTGCATGTTGGAAAGGAAGGGTTATACGCCCTTGGGAATCTGTGCGGAAAGGATTGCCGGTAAGCGGCCCGCGACCCGGTTCGTCTATCTTTTCGATGTTAAATTCAGCACCTTCGATAGGTTCGCCGGTACGTGCATCACGCTTAATTATGGTGATTGTAGGTTTACGTCTGTTGTAGAAAGTTACAGTGTTGTCGTGCCCGGCTTGCATTGTTACTACTTGCCGGTTAGAGTCAGACAAATGGAACCCGGGAGGCGGAACAACTTCTGTTACTATAAAAACTCTTTCAGATTCGCCCTCAAACAGAGTCCAAGGGATAATAATTCTACCATTTGTATCCGTTACAAGAGGAAAATCTACAGGTAGAGGTCTGCCGCTGCCTTGTGCTACAATTTCAAAAATCGCACCTGCAAGCGGTTCTTGCGTGTCTTGGCAACGCTTGATTATTGTTAAGCCCGGGTTAAACCAATTGCGCCAAGTAATAGTATTACGTCCATGAGTCATAACATGATGTATGGGGCCGGACATAAGCACATATCCGTTGGGAGCTTGAATTTCTGTGATGATATAGGTTTGGCCGGGTACAAGCATACCGGGATTACTACTTGCACGGTCGCTTGCAAGCCGTGCAATACCATTTTCATTGGATGTTATTGTCCATGTTGTACGGTTGCCTGCATCGTCCAAGCCTTCAACGGTGAATATAGCACCGGGAAGAGGTTGACCTGTGTCGCCATCTATTTTAAGAATTTCCAAGTAAGCCATTGGCCGATTTGCGAAAGTTACAGTGTTATTACGACCTTGAACCATCGTTACTACTTGATAGCTTGGTTCAGAAAGCGTAAATCCCGGAGGTGGCATTATTTCACGGATTATGAAGGAACGCTCGGCTTCGCCGTCAAGCAATGTATATGGTATAACTATACGGCCGCCGGCGTCTGTTATCATAGAAAAATCAGTTGAAATTGGCGTTCCGGTGCCAATTGCCTCTATTTGGAATACTGCACCTTCAAGTGCTACACCTGTGTCGTAACAAACTTTGATAATTGTCAGCCCGGGGTTACGGAAATTGCGTATTGTAACTCTGTTTTCGTCACCGGGAGAAAGAACAATTGTCATTGGCTCATTTATGAGAACAAAGCCTGTTGGTGCCACTATTTCACGAAGTATATAGGTGCGGTAAGGATACAAAAAGTTTCCGTAATTACCTCTGCCTATTATAGCGATACCGTTAGGGCCGGATGTTGCTTGCCATGTCTCGCCTGATGTTGGATCATGAAGTTCAAATACAGCACCTGCAAGTGGTTCGTTTGTTATACCACATATTTTCATGATTTCCAAAGATGATTTTGGATAGTTAAAGAAAGTGTGTGATTGGGCGGTTCCGGCTTCAACGGTCTGTCCCCAGCCAACATTTACAACCCAGACATTGTTTTCGCCCAAAAGATAACCTGAAGGGGGCGCAATTTCTGTGATGGTAAACTGTCCCGCCGGCAGGTCGCGGAATATAACGTACCCATCAGCATTGGTTGTGGCAGTTCTGTCGATAGGAATAGGAGGGTTGCCGGGATAAAATCCTTGAATGCGGAATGTTGCGCCTTCAAGTAATTGATTATTACCGATGCCGTTAGACATTTCACGCTTAAAGATTTTGACTTCTGAGCGTTGATCAAAAAACATTTGCGCGCTTGCTTCAACAACAGGAATATAGAACACCATTGTTTGATGTCCTCTACGAGTCTCCGGATCATCGCCCCTCAAATTTGCTGTCCATACACCTGCATATGCATTGTTAATGCCACGAATATAAACGCCTGCACTTCCAACACCGCCGGAACCGGAACCAAATGGAACGGCAATTGTAAACCTCATATCTGTAGTAAAGCGGTTGTTGCCGGGCAAACCGGGGGCAGTAGCTAAAACATTACCGGATGGCCCCCTAAGCTGTGTGCCCGGAGGTGTCCCTTCCATCCAGCTAAATGCAACAGGGTTGCTTCCCGGTCTGTGGGCAAGATGATGGTTTTCCATCGAAAACTCTGCCACACTGTAGCTACCAACTGCTTCACCATTTTCTGAAACATGTTGCTGTCCATTTACTGTTATTCTTGTGGCTTGCAGCACACTAAGCTGACCATTTGCCATGCGCCTTGCCATATTTATAATCGCTTGATCGCCTGTTAATGTTCCGCGCCCACCTATAAAGCCATAGGCAACAGCCACCCTTGTTACGTAAACAGCCCATGCTATATCACTGTTGTCATAGTCATCCTCAAGAAATAAATTTGCATTGTTAGGATAGCCGGATCTTAAAGCATTAAGCAACATTGGTGGTGGATTTTCCATTCGTCCACTTACATAATAGTTGCTATTTTGTTCAGGGCCTGGTAAATGTGGGTCAGCACAATATATTTCAACATTTACTCCATTACGTTGCAAGTCATATCTTATAGGTGAAATTCCGGTTCCATTTTGGACGTAAGGATGGCTGGAAAACGACACTGCTCTACCCCAAGTTTGCTCACCACTACCACCAATATTATCCCAAAATGGAGCAATACCTCCCGGGGCAATCGTAGGCTCCTCACTATAGGCTATGTCTAACAACTCGCCAATCCAGGGGTGTAGCTCGGCTTGCTCTGTAGCCCCATCATAAGCAAAAACCTGCACAGGCTGCATTGGTATAGCACTAATGGCTGTTAAAAAAGCTAATAACATGGCCATAAATGGTCTTAACTTGTTTCTAAAATAACCTGATAGCTGCATGTAAAACCTCCTTGATATTTTGAATCAATAACCGTTGCTTTCTTATGCCTTTACGTATACATAACAACACCTCTTTTCACAAAGTAAAACAAAAAAATTTTCAAAAAAAATAAGCCTAATCATCAAAAAACATGATTAAACTCACTAAAACTCGACTATCATATTTGTTCAATCGGGTACAATTGTGAGACCGATTGCGCACAAGCTTTTGATATGCCCTCTTCAAACGAGAGCCTGCCCGGGTGTTGCTTTCGTGCCTAAGAAAAGGAGCAAAGACGACACGAATATGATACATTAAACTTCTTGTTGACACTTCTTGTTACGATCCCCGAGGGAGGATGGGTTATTTGGGCAAGCTCTGAATGAATCGGGTGTTTCATTTTCATTTATAGGTAAAAAGTAGGGGGGAAAACGAAAATCCAACAAATAATAAAAGCGCGTAGGGACAATGACAAAGTTCGTCATAATCACTCACGCGCATAAATTCAGCTTTAGGATAATCCTATTGTGGGAACCACATACAAATCTGTAGCAATACATAAAACAAACATCATTTAATCAACATCCATACTAAAGATGCACCAAAAATATGGAGTTGAAAACAAAGTCAGTTTATAGTATACTAACAAACATTGCAGCGGCAAGCTAAACTTGTGCCTGTGAGTGATA
>WQVX01000195.1 GCA_009785615.1 Defluviitaleaceae bacterium
GGTTTTTCAGTTATTCTTTATGTAGTGGGCAAGTCTGACATAATATTGATATAATTTTTCTACCTTTATAAAAGTGTAAAAAACAAAATGCAGACATATAAGTTAACATAGGGAAATCCTCATGTATACCACATTTGCTGACACTTTCACAGAACGAAAAATCTATATGTAATATTAAAAAAGTTCAAACAGAATCGACGCTACAAGCAATAAACTTGCTATTTGTTATGTTGAAAAACCTATCTGAGAGAATAATAATAAATAACTTCTAAAATGTCAAGAATTATTAATTTGTTTGAAGAGGGAACATCAAAAGCTTGTGCGCAACCGGTCTCACAATTGTACCCGGTTGAACAAATACGCTGGTTTATGAGGAGGCTTTTAAGTGAAAAATACAGACAAACTGTTCTCAGATGAAGAAAATGATGAAGCTTTAGAAAGCTATGAAACCGACATTAAAACCGAAGAAGAAGAAATCAATGAATTGCTTGAGCTAATCAAAGAGCGAGTCGATGGTATGCCAATAAATACAAATCCGTTACGTTAAAACGCAATGGGTTATAGATTTTTTACAATGATTCTTCATTTGGGACACTTGTAATTAGCACGTGTAACTGCCTGAACATCACTAATTATGCGTCTCTGTATTTATGCTTGCCTTGCTTGGTAGTGTTCGACTATATCACAAAAAAGCCCTTGAAACATCCAAAGGCTTTTGCTTTATAAGGAATACAATTTAATTTGACTTTAGTATCACGTTTCAATATTAAGTTTATATTTCTTTCTTAGTTTCAAAAGAAGTATCCCGGCCCATACTATTGCTGCCACAGCAAGTATCTTTTTTAGCTGTTTTGAACCCGGGTGGATAGAGATATAACCTTTCTCTAAATCGAATACAGTTATGCCCCAATCTTTGATGTCCTTGTAATGCTCAGTTTGCTTAAATGTTGCAATATTCCCCACACTACCTAAAGATACAAGGGCTTTAAGCAGCTTACCAACAACAGGCAAGTGCAGAACCTTTGCCACATCCTCATCTTCCGCCAGTTCAACAAAATGGTTCAGGAAAACCGATTCTTGTTCGGTACCTTCAATCGAATCCAAATACATAGAAACTAACATTACCCAACCTCCTCACGATATGCAATCTTTAAATATAATTTACCGGAATATCAAGCAAAAGGCAATGAAGATGTCCAATGGCAAAAATCGCCCACGCAACTCCGGTAAATCTACTCCACTGTTAATGTAAACGCTGCAAAGGGGTGATGATATTCATCTCTAAGCTCATCGGGTAGTCTTAGCGTTAATGAAAACTCCCATTCACCTGCAATTGCATTGGCTCTTGTATTGATAGTTATAGTGGCATTACCATTTTCAAAGGTAATATCACCCCATGGCACTATCCTGCCGTTTTGAAAACTCATATTAGGTGCATCCCATTGCATCCAAAGATGGGGAAGTGATAGCATTGCTCTGTAAGTTCCATCCGGTAAATATGGTATAAATAAGGAGACAGTAGTACTTCCTGCTGCGCCTGATGTCAGTGTTCCTTCAAAATCAACCGCTTGAAGCATACCCAAAGTGGGAAGTGATGGATCAACAGAAACAATAAGAGTTGCGTATACATGAGGGTTTGCATTAGATGTTGCTGTTATAGTAATTTCCCTTTCAATTTCCTCTGCCCCTATATATAGATAAAACCCCCCGGAGGACATTATAATTTTATCAGAATCTACCTCACTTTCTACTCTCCATATTAGATTTTCATGAGGCATTCTGATTCTATATTGGTCACGTGCACTTACAGATACCCATTCAAAAAAATTAGTAGGGCGAACGATATGGAGAGCATCTTCAAAGAACCACGACTGAGAATGTGCAATTGATATTTCATTAGCCTCTTGAACAAAGCTTGGGTCTACTGTTATCTCAATTGAATCATATACAGCGGGGTTACATGTGGCGGTTGCAGTAAGTGTAATAACCCTTTTTTGCTGACTTGGGCCAATGTGCAGGTGGTGATTTAAATTTATCCAATGTATATAATCACCTTCATGTAACCCTTCAGCAGACCAATTAATTCTCTCAACGTGATCCCAAACTTCTCGTCCATTTACGTCATATGCTTTAACGGAAGTGAGCAGATTCCCAAAATCGGTCAGTATAGTAACATTTTCCCTTGGTATATTAACTTCTGTTATAATTGGCGGCGGCGGTGGGTCTAATATTGGATCAAATTCTATTTGCACTATTGTGCTTGCTACACCAAGCTCGCCCATATCTACTTCCAATGTCATCCACACCCAATAGTTGCGAAATCTTGCGGGTGTATTATAAGATGTGAAAGTTAGCTCACCAATGCCATCTATAACCGTAATTGTCCCGGCTGCTTCTAAAATTTCAGTTTCCCAGTCTCCTTCAAGCCTAATGCCGTAAAAATCATGTGCCATTCCGTCATCTGATCTTGGTGAAGTTATTAAAGTTGCCGGATAACTTCCATCCGGCGTATTGTTAAAAAATACAGGAACGGTCATTGTACTGAGGCGACCGCCGTATAAGCGGCCTGCATGAGGCCATGATGTTTTAATATTTGCCCGATTGGGATCAACTGTAATTTTAATGGTTATGTACACAGTAGGGTTGGAATACGACTTAGCGGTTACAGTAATGATACGACCGGTTACATCTGTATACAGGACAATAAAATTGAGTCCAATAAGATCCCAACCATAAACAGTATACAATAGCTCACTATCAATGGAACACGAGATATCCCAAATTATATCTTCATCCCAAAACTCGTAGCCGTATTGGTCGAACATTTCTACATAAATGTCAATACGGTCATGTAAGTGGTTGTCATGCAGAAAAGGTGCGACAGTTATTTCCCATATATTACCTTCTTGATGCTGCTCAATGGGCGTAAGCTGACGAACATTGCGCCCCAAAAAAATATCCATGTCGGTTACAACTCTATCACTTTCAACGGTGTCACTTTCATCATATGAAGTATTTGCAAAGACAATTGTGGTAAACGTGGTTATAAAAACCAATGCAAGCAATAAAACGAATTTTATTTTCATATTTATCTCCATTCCGCCACCGATGGCAACACAAATAATTGGTATTAGATGCTACTTCTTTAGCTTAGTAAACAGGCTTTTACAAAAATACAGGCAGTAAAGTTCCAAAAGTCAATAACACAAGCCCTATAAGACTACGCTTGGAAAATTTTTCGGACAAAAACAATCCGGCAAAAACCATAGTAAACACAATGCTCAATTTATCAATAGGAACAACATGCATAGCATTACCTAGTTGTAGTGCGTTATAAAAAAGAAGCCAGCTTGCCCCTGTAGCAACTCCGGACAATATTAAAAATATCCAGCTTTTGATATCTACTTTTACTATTTTACTTTGTCCTTTGGTGATAAACACCATTATCCAGCTCATGGGTACCACTGCTAATGTTCTGATAGCTGTCCCTAAATTAGCTTCTACATAAATAATGCCTACCCTTCCTAAAATAGCCGTTAAACCGGCAAACACTGCCGCCATTATTGCAAAAAAAAGCCAGCTTTGATTGCTTTCTTTTTCATTAATACCCTTTTCATTTTCAGTATTTTTACTCAATTTCAGCATAAGCCAGGTGCCTATACCTATAAAAATCATACCTAATACTGTAAAAAAATCCATGGGTTCTCTTAAAAAGATAAAGGCCATTATCATAGTTAAGATTGTGCTGCTTTTATCTATAGGTACCACTCGGTTAACATTTCCAAGTTGCAATGCACGAAAATAGCAAAGCCATGAACCACCTGTGGCAAGCCCGGACAATATAAGAAAAATCCATGTGCTACTTTCTACATACCAAATATCATTTTGGGAACCAACTATAAACACCATTAACCATGCAAACACAAGCACTATCATAGTACGTATTGCTGTAGCCAAATGAGAATCTATAGTTGCTAAACCAATTTTGGCCAATATTGTAGTTAAAGCAGCAAATACAGCAGAGCCTATGGCATAAAAAAACCATGTTTCGATATTATCACCCCCTGATGCTATAGCATTAAACCCGTGGGTTTCACCCCATGTGCGTCCAATTAAGAGATAAGACGAAAAATAGTATACTTTCGTTTGCGTTTAGAGGAAGCACAAATTTTTGGAATTAAATATAAAAATTCTTTTTTTATTCGTGAC
>WQVX01000196.1 GCA_009785615.1 Defluviitaleaceae bacterium
AGGTGATACCGTGACTGCTTTCGATACCATAATGATGGTGTTAACAATTGCTACTTTGATTGTTAGTATAATCAGCTTGGTAGTTGATATAGTCAAGAACATGAAAAAATAACCGACTCCTTTTCACCGAGGATTTGTCCGGTTATTTTTCATGTTTTCTTTGAAATTTAATCTGAGCAAGTCCGCCGCCTTTATAGCGGCGGACCAGTGGAACATTCGTCAGGACGTTCTCTTTATTATACGATAGATATACGCTATTGTAAACAATTTTCAAAAAGGTTTATGAGTGCAATGAGGCAAGCACAGTTGGCCTATAATTCCACCATTTTTGAGCCTCTACTAACAAAATGGGCATAAAGGACAGCGCAAATACTATGCCCCACTGAGTTAAATCAAGTGCTGAAACCCTAAAGATTGCTGCCAAAGTTGGTATAGTGGCAACGCCTACTTGAAGCAGTATCCCGGTGAAAAAGGCTCCTACTAACCATTGGTTTCCGAGTGGGTTAATAGAAAATATTGAATTTTCACAACGCAAATTAAATGCATGGAACAACTGCGCTATGCTCAAGGTCATAAAGCACATAGTACGTGCAATTACAGAGCTGCCGGGTTCATCAAAGTAGACCATTCCAATGCCAAAAGCTATCAAGGAAAGCAAGCCTATCATAAGTCCTTCAAGGGCAATGCGTATCCATAGGCCATCAGCAAACATGGACTTTTGGCTATTATATGGAGCCTGCGTCATAACATTTTCATCTGCCGGATCCAGCCCCAACGCTATAGCCGGCAAAGAGTCTGTCACCAAATTTACCCACAGTAAATGAATTGCCAGCAAAGGCGTGTGCCATCCTAAGAAAATAGCGGTAAAGATAGTTACAATTTCGCCAATATTGCTGGACAAAAGAAAATGCACCGCCTTGCGGATATTATTATAAATCCCCCTGCCCTCTTTGACGGCCTTTACTATTGTAGCAAAGTTATCGTCTGTAAGAATCATATCTGCGGCACCTTTAGCCACATCTGTCCCACTTTGTCCCATTGCACAGCCTATATCCGCCGCTTTAAGAGCCGGTGCATCGTTAACTCCGTCGCCCGTCATGGCTACAATTTCGCCTTTTTTTTGCAACGCCTGAACTATCTGCACCTTATGATCCGGCGAAACGCGGGCAAAAACACTGTATTTATGGATGTTTTCTAACAAAGCCCCTTTGGGCATTTCGGAAAGCTGCTTGCCTGTTACTGCTCCGCTTCCTTCTTGCAAAATTCCTGTTTGGCGAGCTATGGCCTTGGCTGTTAATATATGATCTCCTGTTATCATTATTGGCCGAATGCCCGCTTCTTTGCAGGTTGCAACCGCTTCCGCTACTTCCGGCCGGGGCGGATCTATCATACCCACAAGCCCCAGTAGTACCAAATGCTTTTCTAATGCCTCTATTTTTGCGGGACGCTCAGGTAAAATACGATATGCAATGCCTAAGACACGCAGAGCTTTCCCCGCCATTTCAGCATTTTGTGCTGCAAATCTCTTTTTGATTTCAGGAGTTATTGCGATTATAGCCCCGTTTTCTTCATAATAGCCGCAACAATCCAAAAGCATATCTACCGCCCCTTTGGTTATAACCGTATACGGACGGGAAGAATCCTTTAACCCTCCTCCAACCACTACACTCATGCGCTTGCGGTTGGAGTCAAAAGGCAGTTCTCCTATTCTGGGATAGCCGGTGCGTAAATGTGCCAAGGGTGTTTTTAGCATTTCTAATGCTTGAACCAATGCAAT
Organism: Defluviitaleaceae bacterium; assembly: GCA_009785615.1. Taxonomy (GTDB): domain Bacteria; phylum Bacillota; class Clostridia; order Lachnospirales; family WQUN01; genus WQVX01. The sequence goes on from WQVX01000196.1 coordinate 1,778, forward strand.
TTCTGTAGGATCACCAATATCAGAAGTTGCATTACTACATAGTGCAGACAAGGTTAAAATTTTTCTGCGATTTGACTCTTTACTGCTTAATGCCCCTTGAATATCGCAAACTTCCACTACTTTCATTTTGTTTTGCGTAAGCGTTCCTGTTTTATCAGAGCAAATGACTGTGGCACTTCCTAAAGTCTCAACTGCGGGAAGCTTTCGGATAATTGCATTGGATTTAGCCATACGCTGAACCCCTATTGCCAGCATTATAGTAACAATGGCGGGTAATCCTTCAGGGATAGCCGCTACTGCCAAGCTGACAGAGGTCATAAACATAGTAAATGGCGAAATATTTCGCAATATTCCCAGCACAAAGATAGCAACGCAAATTGCAAGTGCCCCAATGCCAAGAAATCTCCCTGTCTTTTCCAAGCGTCTTTGAAGTGGAGTTTGCGGCGAATCTTGAGACATAATCATATGGGCAATGCGCCCCATTTCGGTATTCATGCCTGTTGATACTACCAGGGCTTTGCCATTGCCATATACTACACTGGTTCCTGAAAAGACCATGTTTTTGCGATCGCCTATAGGCGTATCGTTGCTATAGCGTGAGGATTCATTTTTTTCAGCAGGAAGTGATTCTCCCGTTAGCATGGATTCTTCTATCCGCAAATTGGAAGAGGATATAAGGCGTGCATCTGCCGGAACATAATCTCCGGTTTCAAGCAAAATTACATCTCCCGGCACCAACCCATCCGTAGAAATACGAACAGGCTTCTTGTCACGCAAAACAACAGTCTCCGGCATAGTCAATTTTTGCAAAGCTTGCAAAGATCGCTCAGCTTTATATTCTTGGATCAAACCCAACAAAGCATTTACTGTTACAATAGCTAAAATTATTGCCGGATCCAGAAAATCACGCTCGCCATTTATAATAGACACTACCGCAGATACTGCCGCCGCTGTCAGTAAAATGAGTATCATAAAATCGTTAAACTGTGCAAAAAATCTTACTATCATCGGTTTTGACTTAGGCCCGCTAATTATATTAGGCCCATCCGAAGCTCTTCGTTGGGCGGCTTGCCGGCTTGTTAGCCCGGATTCTGCCGTGTCAAGCCGCTTAAAGATTTCTTGCAGTGGGTCTCCATGCCACATTGTTTTTCCACTCCTATCCTTTTGGCTTGTACTAGGATATGGCTAATGGCATGGATTTAGAACTATGTTTTTTTCCAAAAAAATAACCTGAAAGGCTTTAATATCCTTCAGGTTATTGTCATGCTATGACATATAATGCCTGTGGCATTTTGTCAATCACATTTTTAATCACATATAAAACTGCACATTGACACAGTATAGAGCATGATATAAAATTCTATACGAAAGGTGGTGCTATCAATGGCGCAAGTAAATATCCGTATTGATGACGGCTTGAAAGAAAAGGCAGATTTTTTATTTGAAGAGTTGGGGCTGAATATGACAACAGCAATAAATATGTTTGTAAGGCAAGCCGTCCGACAAGGACGCATACCATTCGAGATTACAACACATACCGACCCATTTTACAGCGACAGCAATATGCGTGTACTACGGCAATCTATAGCTGATGCTGATGCCGGTAAATTAACAGAACACGATTTGATAGAGGTATAGCTCTGATGAAAAAGCTATGGACTAACAGGGCATGGGATGAGTATTTATCTTGGCTGGAGCAGGACAAAAAGACACTTCGCAAGCTGAATAAATTGATAAAGGATATTGAGCGAAGCCCATATGACGGCATTGGCAAACCCGAACCATTAAAACATGAATTATCCGGTTGGTGATCACGGCAACAACCTCACCTGTGGCATTTTGTCAAGGGCATTTTTAATCACCAAAAAAGCCCCGTAGGTTAAGGCTTATAAAATGCCTTTTCCTGTGAGGGCTTCTCTTCAAAATCCACATTATTACGCTGATGCTGTTCACAGTTCATTTTACAGCAGTTTGCTTATTTTGTGTATACAACCTTAAAATCTTCAAATACCACAGGCATGGTTTCCGAAAACTCATAACCTAACATTTTTCCTTCTTCCGTAAAAAAATGCTTATGTCCTTTTTGCCATGACTCTAAATTATCATCTTCACCTTCACGTTTACAAATATCAAAGGTTATTTCGTTGAATGGTAAAACTGTCACAGCTATTGTTTCGATTATACAACGCGGATTTCCGTCCCAATCGGTTACAATACTGTAATCACCGATTTTAGGGAGAGGTTCGCCATTTATTTCATATGAAAAATAACTGCTTGCTGTAGCTTTTTTTGTCCCTGCCAATACTAATTCTAACAGCTTATTAGCCCATTCTTCAGTCAATTCAAAATGAAAACACTCAATGTATTTCGTTGAG
>WQVX01000197.1 GCA_009785615.1 Defluviitaleaceae bacterium
CAACTCAACTGTAAATTTTAGGGTTCATGCTCATATCACTAACGCAACCAGAGCTGCTAATTTTACTGAAATGCGCTTTGAGTGGAGACGCAACGGCGAGATATGGCAAGGCCCGGGTGGTACCGGAAGTATACCCGCAAGTGATATTGTAAATCCGGGCTTTGGCAATCTATACCTGCAACTGCAAGGGCCGCTTACACAGGAAGAAAGAGGCGGAGAATGGAAGCTTTGCGTAATTATTATAGGTGCTGATGGTAGTGAAATATTTAGAGATTGTACACATACAGTCACTCTTACTGTAAGAACATCCGGCGGTAACAATAATAACAACGACGATAATGACAACGACAACGATAACGACAATGATAATGACAACGATAATGACAACGATAATGACAACGATAATGATAATGACAACGATGGAAATGAACCATGGTGGCCGGTGCTTCCTCCGCCAAGCCCTACACTTACAGTACTTTCAAACGATGAAATACGCATATTTGTTAATGGCTATGGATTTCCATTAAATCAACCGGTAAGGGTACAAAACGGAACACAGATTACTTTGGCTTTTAACGCTCCAAGCGGCTATCGCCTTGAATCTGCTACATTCTCTATAGGCGAGCTAACTTCACAAAATAGCGAAAATGGTCAATATACTTTAGTGTTTATCATGCCAAATTTTAACACTGAAGTAACGCTTGTTTTTGAGCCGGCATCGGATACAGAGCCTGATCCAACTCCTACACCTGATCCACCAAGAACTCGTCGCCACGGTATAGAATTTGAACAGGGATTCGCAAGTCACTTATCAAACTTAATTCCTCCGGCAATAAACGATGTGGAAGTTGAAGTATTAGACTTTGTTCGGGGCATTTATCGAGTGACGATATCGACAGAGCATGTTACTGTAGATTCACGTGGAACGCCATTTTTCTTTTGGCAGTCTATGTATGGTACATTTGAGGAAGAGATTGTTGATAGGGTATCATATGCCGGCTTTATTTTTAGAGCTAATCCGGGCACCAATAACCAAGAGGTTAGCATAATTATGGGCGTAGGGGATGGACTTGGGCAGGTTGCAAGACGGGCTGTTATTTTAAAAGGTAATGACGAACCTCAAATTGTTGCGACGTTTGCGGAATTGACAGTTCAAGCACCGTACTTTATAGATTTAGATGTGGTCAATAGCATTTTTAGTCAACTACAGTCCTCAACCCCTCGTTTACGTACCGCAGTAGTAGAAGAATTTAGTGATGTGCCGTTAACATTTTGGGCGGCTGACGCAATTTATGCCTTAGCTGCACAAGGGGTTATAAGTGGTATGGGCGATGGTACTTTTGCTCCGACGAGTCCAACAACAGTAGCACAAACCCTTACTCTTGTTATTAACGCAGCCGGTATAACAGTACCAACCGGAACACAGTGGTATAGCGGTTTTATGGATTATGCTCACAGTCTAAATTTGCTACCGGCCGGAACAGAACCAAATGATGAAATAACAAGGGAATTGGCTTTTCATATTCTATACACCATTTTAAGTAGCGATGAAGCTAATAACTGGAACAGAATCAGAAATAGTAATTTTGAAAGACCTATGATAACATTTGCAGACAGCGAACGATATCCTGTAACACCCGGATATGAAAGAAGTATCGAGGGACTTGTACGACGTGGTATTGTTTCAGGAGATGGATATGGGCAATTATTACCCCAAGGCAGTTTGACAAGAGCACAAATGGCAATGATCGTCTTTCAGGCAGTAACACCATCAGGAGCAACAATTGAAAACTGGTCAAGGGAACGAGGGGCAATAAGACCTAACCTAATTCCGAATCCGGAACTATACTTTGATAGAGACTTACGAATAGGTGTAACGCATAGTATATCTAATGCGGTTGGTGCAAAAGCATTTAGATTTACAGCACCTGATGCAAATTATTATTCGTTTGTTGCATCTGATAATTTTTTGATTACTCTATTTGCTATTGAAGAAGATGGGGAGGGCTATACAAGATTTAGAACCATAGCAACTACGGTAGATAGCGATAATGTAGAAGGTCAACCGGGTCATACAAGAGTTTCGACCGATATAGCGCAGGGGCAGACTATTGTAGTAGTCATAACCGGAGCAGAACTCCAATCGGTTAGTATTACTGTATCAGTCTCTCTAACAGGGATAAGCATAGAAGAAATACCCCCATTGGAAGTTGGAGAACAAATATCCATTACAGCAACGGTTACTCCGGCAAATGCAGAAGTTCAAGATTTGATATGGGAAAGTAGCAACCCCAGTGTTGCAACTGTTGAAAGTGCCGGAAACTTACAAGCAATTGTGCGTGGCGTAAGTGATGGCCGCACAACCATTACTGTTATTAACCATTATGGGCAAAGGGCTAGTGCCGGTGTTGTTGTGGGAGAAGAGGCGCAATATATCCGTCCGGTAAGAGTTGACGTACATGAAATAGCTGGTACTCATAGAGCGTTTGGATCTCGTAATGGGACTCATGCTGGGATTGACCTTGTTCCACTATATAACCTTGGCCAAGGGCTTAGCAATCCATTTCCAAATATTTATGCAGTTGCAGACGGCATTGTTATTAGATACGCATATTTTTACCGTGGAACGTATGCACTAGAGATTGAAAAAAATGATGGGAGAATTGTAAGATATTGTGAAATTCATGCAGTTGAGGGCATAACAGTAGGTACTCGTGTTTACCAAGGGGATGTAATTGCGCGAATGGGACGGATGACCGGAATATCTGAGGTAATGCTACACCTTGAATATTTTAAAGGAACAGCAACAGGAGGATTAACTAATCCAAACAATAATAGCCAATATGATTATGTTACCCCCATGAATTTTAGAAGAAGGCGAGACTTATTAGATCCGACATTCTTCTTTCATCTTCCTTGAGATTATGCCCTGGCAAATGAATAAATATTAAGGAGAACTTTATGAACAATCGATTAATAAAACTTACTGCTTTTGCTTTTTCACTAATGCTTGCCATAGTGTTTACTTCATTACCATTTACCTTAAATGTACAAGCCTCACAAACGCCTTATGTGCGAATTAACGGCGAATTCCTGCACATATATGATGAACAACCTATAATGATTGAACATATAGTAGTTGTGCCACTTAGGGCGGTTGTGGAGACTCTTGGATATACAATTAGGTGGGATTCACAAACACAAACCGCGGCACTTTCAAAATCGGAGCATACATCATATGTTAAAATTAATAGCAGTGATATTATAATCAATGGCGAGGTAGAGTGGGGTTATATCCCTGCGCAGCTAGTTAATGATCGCACCCTGGTTTGTTTGCGTACTATTTCCCTTATAACTGGAATGAACGTACAATGGGACAGAGTCAGCAATATAGTGGATATTTTTATTAGTGATGTTGTTAGGCCGGAGACAATATTGCGACCTATCTCATCACCAATTCAAACATCAGTTGATGGGTTTGAACTCGGATTAAATCCTGAAGAATTAGTGCGTACTTTGGAAGAAAAAGACATAGCTATACATTTACCTTATGCTCAGGATTGGGACACGATATATGAGAATATTGCAGATCCTGTAAGGGATGGCAGAAGATACAACGTAGGTGGTGATTTTTCATTCTCGTTCGTGATTGATGATATCATTTTTAACTATACTTACGAAGGGCTTATGGAGTCTATATATATTACAACCGCACAACATAGAACTTCGGAAAATGTAGGAGTAGGCGACAGCAGAAGCAGAGTAATTGAAGCACATGGAACTGCTTACATGGAAAGTCCGTTTACTAGCGGTGTTATTGAATATTTCGATGGAGAAAATTACTTGTTTTTTGTATTTGGAGGTGATTTTGTATTAAGTTGGGGGATAGGGCAAATTTCAATTTTTGAGATTCATGCACAAATTTTTTCATAAAATATCATATTAGTTACTATTACAGCCTATTTTGAACCCATTGATTAGATTCAAATGATATAATTCGAGCATCTTTTTATTGATGCTCGATTATATTTACATAAAAACTTTTGTGCCTATTAACGGAGTGTTTAGGCGTGCTCGTACCGCTCTCTTTACAGCTAC
>WQVX01000198.1 GCA_009785615.1 Defluviitaleaceae bacterium
CGGCGAATGTTTCTTTCCATTTGATTTAATCCCTCGTTCCTTCTGTATTCTTTTACGCCATTCCCTGGCATTTTCATGTAAACCATATATTGCCGGCCTCGTCTATATGCGAGGCTTGGCAACAATGGTCGTCAAATAAAATCATTTTCAACACACCCCAAGCAGGGTTAGCAACCCTTCATTGCCTCTGTGATATCGTCCATTAGTCGTGTACCACAGATGGGCAGGCGAATGTCTATGCGCCCCTAGCGGAAGTAGCATTATATCCCCTTTCACCGTGTCATCACTTTTTGAAATAGTTACTTGGCTGCCAACCAATTTCAAAGCATCCGTTTATCGTCAAGCGACGTTGCTTTAAATCTATCCTTAGCTCTTCGTGTGAAGGAGTCTTGGGTTTTTGGTTTAAGTGTGGTTTCAGTTGTCAAGGTGCAAGTCCAAACCAGTCTGCCGGATTCAAAGTATTCCTAAAACTATGCAGAATAAAATTGTTTACACGTCCGATTTCACATTAGGTATAGGTGTCTAAAATTCCATGCAGAACCAAAGAATGATATCCGTCAAGCATTTCAGCAATCTCACGAACAACTCGCACTTGTTCCGGGCTAAACTTACTTAGGAGTTGGTTGTTATTGCCTTTATATCTCACTCCGCCACCTTTTCCCTGAATAGTATCAATGACATGTCCTGATTCTTTTAATGCCAAAATGTCGCGATGAATCGTTGCTACAGAAACACTTAAACTATGTGCTAAATTAGGGATTGTATCATGTTTTCGCACACTCAGAATATTAATCAATTCAATTCGACGGCTTTTAGTACTCATTTGTTGTCACTTCCTTGTCTTGCCGCCCTTAAAACAATGATACACGTTAAACATATCAAAAACTGTTTATGTTTAAGAAAATGTAATATAAATGTAATATTTTAAGGGCGTTACTTAATGGGGTGCTATTTAAGGATAAACTCGCCACCATCAATTAGTTTTATTGGTGGTGATAAACAGAAAAAGCAAAACCCCTTCACTAGTAGACATTTTTGGCAAGGTGTTTTTAGGGTTTTTGCACCCCTTTTTGGATTTTGCTAAAATTGTAATACAAGCGTAATATTTAAAATGATTATCAAAAGTTATCGTTACACCTTTACTTCAGGACAGGAAATGTTTAATTTTTTTGTTGCTTCCTTGATGCTTTTGTGGACGTTTTGATATTTGCACCCTTCTCGCTCTGCAATTTCAAGTATAGTAAGTCCTTCAACGTGATACATTAGATAACGCCTTCGTTGAACATCGGTGAGCTTGTTTAGTGCCGGTTTAATAGATTCCGTCCATTTCAGCCATTCTTCTTCCAACTTCCGTTTCTCAAACATTTCTTCATGTATAGTCTTTATTTTTCTTTCAGCCGCCTTTATATTTTGCTGGACAGCTTGATGGCAGCATCCTTCTCTTTTAGCAATTTCTCTTGTAGTAAGCCCATCAACGTAGTGCATCAAATATCGTCTCTGTTGTTTCTCAGAAAGCTTTGAAAGTATGTATTCTGCATCTTTGACAAGTTCCTGTTTCTTTATGTATTTTTCTTCTGAATATTCATCATTTTTCCACTCAGACTGCTTGTCTCTCATAGTTTGAAGAAGTCGCTTGCTTGTCCTTGAATGCTTGTTTTCACCTGAGTTTTGCCTCATATAATCCTCATCAGACCATTTTTTCAATTCCAAATAATCAGCTTCTGTTTTCTCAGGATTGAATTTGAGATATTCCTCAAAAGTAACTTCTATAGTCATTTCATCAGCAAATTCGTAGACAATGTTTTTAGAATTTTTATTTTTTCTTTTGCTTTGTTCGTAGCCGTTTTCCCCAAAACATCGCATAAACCCTTTCTCTTTTCATCACGCCTACTAAAATGTCTGTTTGTTGTCTGTACTACAAATACTTTTTGCAAAAATTGTCTAATAAGTGTACTTTATAATGGAAATAATGCAAAAAAATAGGCAAAATAGTATTGCTTGCAACATATTGGAGATTTATCCAATTAAGTTGAAAGAAGTACAATCATGTCCATACATTTAGTAAACAAAACAAAAAAAGCGAGAATAGTTAAGCCTTTACGGCCTAAATCCATTCTCGCTAAATACTCGTTACCTCTACTGTGCTATCAGATGCCCTAGAACTGTATTTCTTCTGACTGTATCAGTTTTATGGATGCTTCGATAAAGAGCAGCCTTTTCTCCAACAATTACAACCCTTGTTTTAGCTCTGGTAATTGCGGTATATATGAGATTACGTTGAAGCATTTTAGTAGCTTCGGATAACAATGGGATAATCACTACCTGATATTCAGATCCTTGAGATTTATGAATTGTGGTGGCGTAAGCTAAATCTATAAATTCCATTTCCTCCGATCCATAAGCTACTATTCTTCCGTTGCCAAAGTCTATGATTACCTGATAATCCTCGCCCTTGCCTTTTACAATCTTTCGTATGCGGCCAACATCACCGTTGGAAAGCTCTCCAAAATTGCGTAATTGAGTGATCTTATCAAAGGGACGAAATTTAGTATCACCTACAAATATTTCCAGCTTAGCTTCCGTTTGAGGGTTAAGAGCTTTTTGGATTTCCTTATTAAGTTGGTTCACTCCACATCTGCCTTTCTTGCGAATAGGCGAGAGAATTTGAACTTCATCAACTTTATGAATTTTCACAGCATCGAGCTTGCTCTCCCACACCTTCCGACAAACGCCCGGAAGCCCTGCCGGTGGGGGCAGTAAATGCCACTTTACCCTTATATACCATTTGATAAATTGAATGGATGATATTGATCACTGTAGTTTTGCTGGTACCCGGTCCACCGGTGATTATAGAAAAGTTATTGTTTATAACCATCTTCACTGCCTCTTTTTGCCTAACGGCTAACTTTATTTTCAGAGATACTTCTACACGAGAAATGACATTATCAAGGTTTATATTTGTGTGAGTGGTTTTTATCATACTTTTAGCAATCTTGGCTGTTTCCTGCTCTGCAACGTAGTTATTTGGGAAATATATCCGGCCACTATCCTCTTGCAAATGGCCTCCCAATACCATATCAAGTAATACTTTTTTCGATTTTGAAATTGAAGAAGTAGACTCCTTTGATAGAAAACTAGTGACAACATGGCAAAGTTCATCACTATTCATATATAGATGCCCTGATTGCTGAGCTTGGGACAGGGTATAAATAATTCTCTCTTGGCGTATTTCATTTTTTCTGACCATAACATTTCCCCTTAAAATCATGTAATTTTATGGATTACTTTTTGTCCTTGTACACAAAGAAGTATTATAATGATTATTTTTAGTCTGTGTGATAACATGTAAAAATTAGCACGATATTTGTAATAAATAGCAGGTTAGATAATTTTAGAGAAATAAAAAAGCGAGAATGGCTACCTCATATGGTTAGTAAATTCTCGCTTTTTTCATTTACATCAATTAATTGCCTAATTATCTATTATCAACCAAGTGGATGTGAGGGCTATCGTTTTCCATACCATTAATAAGTTGTAACATCTTTTGATAATCCTCATCAGAAATATTTTTGCTCCCCTTACTAGCAATACCTAACTGATGCTTGATAATAAACGCACTAAAAAATCTTTCCTCTTCTCTCTTATATAGAGCCTTGTAGAAATCAAATAAAAAGCTAATTTCTACTTTTTGAGCTAAAGTACAATCAAGGCCGACTAAATTTGAAATTTTTCTGCCGTTTTGTTTATAACAATAAAAGTTGATATCTGTACTATTTAAAACTTTAGAGAATACCTGATGTAGCAAAATACTCTCTCGCTTTCCTTTAGGGCGTGTTCCCACTATTAAAACAAGCCAATATATGCTAAAATAGCGGAATGGAGATAACAGAAGAACACTACGAAAAATTGAAACACATATTGCCGGTGCAAAGAGGCAACGTATCAGTGGAAAACGTGAAGTTTATAAATGCCATACTGTATGTTTGCGAAAACGGGTGCAAATGGAGGAAGTTGCCCAAGGAATACGGTTATTGGCATCCAATATACAAGCGTTTTAACCGC
>WQVX01000199.1 GCA_009785615.1 Defluviitaleaceae bacterium
GGAAGGAAATTGTAAATCTCTCTTATGCGTTCCAATGAACTGTAGTAATTCCGCATAAATCCATATCCATAAACAGATACAAGATAATCACGCTTAGATGTATCATATGCTTCATCGTCATAAATGGATATAAATGATGTATTTTTGAAATTGCCTTATCATGAAATTGAAGAATTTTTAAGGATAGGTCATCTTGTAAACACAGACGAGTTGACATTATTAGCAAAAGGACTTCCTTCAAGTGCTGGGGTAGGAGTTGGTACTGTATGTTACTCAACAAAAGAAGCCTTTGATTTAATTGAAAAACAAGTAGACTATATCTATTGCAAATATGAATGCAGTCCCGATGATATTGTTGCAATGGAACCTCAATATTGCAAAGGGGTTATGACTTTGCATGGCGGAACGACATCTCACGCTGCTGTTGTTTGCAGAGGCTTGAAATTAACTTGTGTTTCTGGCATTTCTGAATTTAATTCTGAAAAAGATGTACAGGCTCTTTTTTCTCCGCATGGCGGCGTGGCTACTATTGACGGAAATAGTGGTGCTGTTTACGGTGGACATGGAGAAATTGAAAATAATAACCGTAATATTCAAGAAATAAAAGCAATCTATGAATTGTTAAAGGTCGCAATCAAATGTAATATTGTCAGTTGCCAAACGGCATCTAATGTTTGGAGATTGTGGGATGTAATTGTGCTGGATAGAAAATACCCAAAAAATCTAAGCGCAAAACGAATAATAAACAACATGACAGGCGAGTATACCAGTTTCGTTCCACCTTCAAAATGTGAGGTAGAAAACATTAGGAGTAAACTCTATGATATATATGATGGTAGGCTTATTGTGGAAGGCTTGATTGAGTTTATGGTGTCGGAGCTATCAGCACAAGTATCATTAGGACACCATCACTTATATGTGCGCCCTTTATTAGACCCTTTAGAAAATTAGAACTGGATTGCTTCAGACATTACCTAGTGCAACGGTTCTTGCAACAGTTGCCTATATTGTAAAAAAATTAAAAGGTATCAAGCTAAAAGCTAAAGATAGGAGTAAAGATAATTCAGCATGGCATCGTATTGAAGCGAATGTTAAAAAAATTGACAAAGAATTATCAAATCATGATTATGTTTTAACTGATGAAATTGAGAGCATATTTAACTCAAGCCGTGAAGAAATCCTACCACTCCTAAAACTATGTGGCTGTAGGTGTTATTTTGATAAGCAAAGGAGCATTTGGATTAAAGCAGGATTAAATCCTCCTTATCCACCACGCCCATTAGATAACCATTTTTTATACATTGTTGGATGGAATAACTAAACGCTTGATCAATACCTATGCCCTTTCTGCATCGTAATGCTTATAAAAATAAGCATACCCCGCTAATGAGCTATTTGGTTTGTTGTTTTTAATTTTGTCAAAATTAATATCCACCAACTTAGGCTTTATTTGAAGGAAATCGTTCCCGAACATCAGTGTACGTTCATTATACTTGCGTTTACCGTTGTATACAACATAAAACTCAGGCATTGGAACATTCGCCGGGCTACTTTGAGATAACTCAATCCCTGCACTTATTAACCATTGGTGTAAAAGTGCTGCGTAATAAATTAGGTCACGTTGCCCCATATTAGGACTTGGTGTAGTCATATGTTCCGTCAGAATTATCAGCCGATTATCTGTTGTAAGCTGTGCAACATCATTTGATAAGCCGGTTCCCTTCAAAACACGGAAAACTCGGTCATTGGGGTTAATGTCAATTCGTTTAAATTCATTGGCATTTAACCTTTTTCCACTACATTCCTCATACAAGTCAACAAAGTGTTCACTTTGGCTAAATAAGCCTCTAAAGAATGTATCTTTGTTATCTTGCCTTACGATATTGCTACTCATATCTCACCTCTGTTTTCTAAAGTTTATCGTACTAAAAATTTTATTAATTAGCCGACAATACCTCTAATTAATTTTGTAAAATAAAAAAGTGAGAAGAATATCCCCTTTTGGGTCAATTCATTCTCACCGGTATTTTTTATGCAAAACAAAAAATACCAATGGCACTATAGACATAGATAAATAACATATATCTTCATTTCTAATCATAGCAGATGTTTTTATGGGCATCCTGCTAGAGAACGTACAATCTGATATTTTTAAAAGCTTACTATAATCTAAAAATTAATTATAGAATATTATACCATATAAACCGAGTTTTGTCAAAAGTGTGATAGCATGCTTTAAGGTTAGATTATATTTTTTAGAGATTCTATTTCTTGATGTGTCAATCCTGTATCTTCAATGATTTCATCTATGGGTCTATTGCGTTGGAGTAATTTACGAGCAATGATAAGTGTTGCTTCTTTTAGCCCTTTCTCTACTCCCTTCTCCATACCTTTCTCCATACCCTTCTCCATGCCCTTCTCCATGCCCCTCTTTATTCCTTCCTCCGTGGCATAATCCATCTGATTATCATATATCGACTTATAGTACTCTGCGTCAGTAATCATTTTGATTTCCTCCTCATCCATATTTGCCATTTCTATTATCCACAACGCTTCTTTTATATACTCAGGGGCAGTACTTGATAACGGTTTCTGTAAGAAATAATTTTGCCATTGTTGTTGGTTCTCTGTTTCGACATTTGGTTTTAATAATTCAAAATATCCTAGATTTAGTAGATTTTTAGAAAAGTTCTTATTTCTCACAGGGTCATATAGCTGAAATATTCTTAAAGCATTTTCATCTTCTGTGAAATGGTTATATCCTAATATGTTCATTGAGTATACCGGTCTTAATCGAGCATAGGCACTTTTTTCACTTTGCACTATTTTATACCTGCTTACAAATTTGTCTAATGGATAGTATAGGCTACGTTCGCTAAAAAAGTTTTCCTTGCGTAACTGTAATTCTGACCTATAATCTGCAAATGACATAACTGCTGCTATGTCGGAGATTGTAGTTCTCATACGAAATACTTCTTCGTCTTTTATTTGCTCCTTGTAGGCTTTAATACTGTATGGATTTTCTATAGTTAATCCTTCAGGCTCTATGAAATAAAAATCTTTTATAAATCCGGCTAATATGTGGATTTTTTCGTTGCTAGCTAAAACTTTCTTAAATGCTAAATCGTTGGTTGGATTTACATATTTTAAATTCATGTCATTTTTATAATTTTCCATTATTTATATCTCTCTCCTCATGAATAAATTATACCATTAAACATCAACGTTGTGTTCTGTATTTTTAGTTTAAAAATTCAGCTACAAACTGGCTTTGTTTAGTTGTCGCCATATCTCCATTATATCCCATAATATTTAAGGGTCGGCTTATATTCAGATACTCTTTTGCGCGCGTAATAGCCACGTAAAATAACCTCCGCTCTTCTTCCAAGTTGTCACCGTTTGGAAAGATACCTTGTACAGCCCCAATGATAAAAACCTCATCAAATTCCAAACCCTTACTACCATGCACAGTCATAAGATGGGTTTTGCTTGAATCTCTAATTTTTTCCGACTTTTTGGCTTCCTTGCATAGATTAACATATTCCGGTAAGGCCGAAATCGTAGTAGATTCTCCAAGTATATTCTGCCGTTGGTGCCATTTGCTGATTGCATACAATGTCCTTTGATCATCAATACCTAACTGTACTTGCAACAAATTTATGCTATCCATTATATTTTGTGCAGACTTGAATTTTTCTCGCAAAGTATTGTAGTTGTCTAAAAATGCATGACCAGCTTTCAGACTTTGTAGAGCTTTTACAAAGGTTAAACTCTTTTCAAATTGCACCCGTTCAACATCAAAAAATGCCGCCTTGCCCAAGTTTTTGTCTGGCGTTGTTATCAGCGAAACGTCTTTCTTATCCGTGTTTATAGGTTCAGTAGCTTTATCTTGTGCAGCTACCGGGACTACGCCCCATATGAACTAACTTAAAGTAATGATTCCAAACCAAGAGAAAAAATGCTACCCTAAAAGAGGGTGAGATGAAATGGAAACAAGGAAAACAAATGTTGAGGAACTAATCGAAAGGCTGCC
>WQVX01000200.1 GCA_009785615.1 Defluviitaleaceae bacterium
GAAACATCGCTTATAGACACGCTAAACGACATTCCGCCTTCGGCGTAACATCGTTTAGCGTAGCGGTTTACGGCTCTGCGCCTTCGGCGGCAGTGCCTACATTCCGCCTTTGGCGGAACGTCGCAAACCGCCATTAATATTCAGGATACAAAGAAGCTTTTTGATTTTTCGCCTTGTGTTTTTTTCAAAAACAAACATTTTGTGCCTTGTAAAATTTGCAAAAACGACGATTTTTAGCCTTGTATTTTTTGCAAAAATGCCTTGTAATTGGTTTTAGGATATAAAGGTGGAGAAAACAGCCTATTTTAGAAGAATTACTAATCGACATGCGATAAGAGATATAGCAGACATGAGGGCTAATCAAAAATTAGATGAGTTAATTGAAAGACATTTACCGACACATGAAAAACCAGGAAATTAAAAGTATGGTAAAAAGAAAATATGTTATAATATTGATTAGCCTACTTATAACGATATGTCTATATACCTTTTCACGAAATATAGTCAATAATTCAAACAGGGATGAGGAATGGACAGGCGAATGGTTAAAAATAATAGAATTGGCAGAAAATTATCGAATTATGCAACAAAAAAATATCTTAACCCTAAATGATTTGAGATTTACATATTGGGTGCCGGCAGATAAATCTGATGAAAGAGAAATCCATTGGACTTATGCTTTTTTAAATGAAAACTATGTTCTTCTTTTTAATTCTTATGATATGACAGTTCCAAGTTCATTAATAAGATATGAAATTAGAGATAATATTATTTTCTTGGCACAATATTTAAAATGCTATTTATATGATACATATTTATTTTTTGGTAATGAAAATACTGGTTTTATAAAATATAAATTTCATTCAAGATTTAGTTTTATTGATGAAGTTTTTTTCGAAGTGGGAGCGCAAGAGTGACAGATACCGAAATTTTATGGTGCCAATGTAGAAAATGTTACACCATATATGTGCCAACAAGGAGATGATTTAAAGAGTCATGAAAACGGCGAATTATTTATTAACAACCACCCCACCACAACAAACTGTGGGGATAGCTCGCAAAATAACACCCTTTCACCGCTTCCGGCACAGACTCCCTTGTGAGAAGATTCGGCAGAAAAGCACTGGCAAAGAACTCAACAGGGAGACTGGCTTCTATTATTTCGGTGCTAGTGCTCTGTCCTATTCAAATAACACAATGTCCGATAAGTTAATTCCTTATGTTATAAGGAATTACGCATTTTGTGATTATCAAAACCGAATAGGACAGAACACTAGGTATCTTGATCCACGCACTTCTCGTTGGTTAAGCGTTGATCTGGTGATTTGGCAGGGGGATTTCTTGCCGAGTGCGCCTAACAGTGAGCAAGCTAGGAGAAGGAATGCGAACTTGCCTAACGGTGGGGTGTTTAATACCATAAACTTGCACGTTTTCAATTATGCGAATAACAACCCTGTTAGGTATGTTGATCCTGATTGGAGAACACCTAAACTTTTAATACCATTAATACTAGTATTAGCACCGTACGCTCCTAAAATTTGGGATGGAATGAAAGTCGCAGGCAAGGCGATTTTAAATTTAAATAACAAGGAAAATTTTTATGGATATTCTTACTATTGAACGAGTTTGGGAAGACACTGATTTCTTTGAAATTGAAGTTATTGCACAAGCTGATATTATTAGAGCAAGCATTAGAAGTTATACAACAGATGAATCTATAAATGCTCTTGCTTCAAGGTTAGCGGAGTTTCCTAAATATCCTAATGATAGGTACATTTGGATAAATGGAGAAAAAGGTGAGGGTGCAACTCCATTTGTTTCTCTCGAATTTTGGTGTGAAGATAAGTCAGGTCATATAATTACTGAAATCTATATGGAGATAGATGATGGTGCTTCTTTTGATAAACATAATTGTTGTTTTTTTATTAGAACAGAAATTGGTTTATTAAACAGTTTCGGAAAATCTCTTGCTTTATTAAATGAGAGAGGATTAGGGACAAAAATATCTCTTAATAATAATTAAGGGAGAGTACAATGTATAGTTGCTGCCAAAATCTTATGGTGCTAATGTGAAAACATTACACCATATATAGCGTATAACAAGGAAAAAGTTTAATTGAAGAACCAAACGAGTTATTTGTTATCAACCACCCCACCACAACAAACGGTGGGGTGTTTAATACCATAAACTTGCACGTTTTCAATTATGCGAATAACAACCCTGTTAGGTATGAAGAATATTGTAAACCAATTAGGTCGAATTGAGGCGGGATGAGTGGATTTTTCGCAATTGCAAAGAATTGTTAACCAAGTTAGGCCGTCTACTGAAGGTGGAATATCAAGAGTTATTAAGTATTCAGATAGCGGTGGCGTAAGATTTGTGATACATGAAGTTACCGACAAGACTGGACGTATAATACACAGGGACTTTGATGCTGTCAGGATACTATCAGGGCAAATAATCAATGCAGTACCGTGATAAGGGGAATCTTATGAATGCGACTAACAAAAACGCGCTATCTACAATGAAGTGCATCATTGACGATTATCTTTCCGGAAAATATAACAGAGAAGATACTGTCGATATCCTTCTTTATTCTGTTGACCTTGATGTAATACATTGCCCCAATCCAGAATTTATGGTAACCGACTGTTACTATACAATTAAGCACCTAACAGAAGCTGGGCATGAAACAACAGATTTCGAGCTGGTTTATTTTAGGGATTGTATCAGCGGAGTAAGAACGTATGATTTAGATGAGAAAATGGAATTGACACGCAAATATTTCAACGGCACAATAACTGGCTAACTGTGGTTTTTAAGAACTAAGGAAGCGCAAGAGTGACTGGAGATTGATAAAATGAATGGAGCAATAGAATATTCTGTAGGCTTTAGGATAATTGATGACAATCTTGATCCTGCAGAAATTACTAAAATGTTGGGTATAGTCCCTGATGATGCTCATCGAAAAGGTGAACCAAATACGAAGATAACCCCCAAAGGGAAAATTCTTCATTATGCGCCTTTTAACACAGGAATATGGATTGTTAATTCACACGAGGAGAGGCACGAGATTTTGGCTCGCCATATAAAAAGTCTATTAGATATATTATATCCTTTGAAGGATAAACTTGCAGAATTGACGAGCAGAGGATACAAGATGGATATATTTTGTGGCGCATTCTTGAATGAGGTCCAACAACCAGGTTTTGATATAAGCCCAGATATACTATTACAAATGGGAGAAATGAATATTAAAATAGGAATGTGCATATACCCGTGATACCCAATTTAAGCGGGGGCGCAAGAGTGACAATCACCGAAATTTTATGGTGCCAATGTGAAAAACATTACACCACATATAGCACATAACAAGGAGAAGGTTTAATTGAAGAAACAGGAGAGTTATTTATTAACAACCGCCCCACCACAACAAACTGTGGGGATAACTCGCAGAATAACGCCCTACCACCGCTTCTGGCGCAGACTCCCTTGCGAGAAGATTCGGCAGAAAAGCACCGTCAAAGAACTCGACAGGGGAGACTGGCCTCTATTATTTTGGCGCACGCTATCTTGATCCGAAAACATCCCGTTGGCTCAGCCCTGACCAGGTGATTTGGCAGGGGCGTTTTTTACACGATAAATCTTCTGTTTTTTCAAGCGGCAATGCCGCAATATTCGCTGAGTAAAAGCTGGGCAAGAACGTAGTAAACCTCCATTGGGTTTGGATTTTGCCAATATTCAGAATATAAAGAAGCTTTTTGATTTTTCGCCTTGTGTTTTTTGCAAAAATGCCGGCAATATCATCGCAAAAGGAGCTATGCAAAGTATTCGTTTATTTCTGCATTTTCCAGAAATTTCCCTTGTAACAATTCCGTAAATAGTATACAATTACACTTGGATCAGTTTGCGCTGGGGAGGGGAAAACTGAAAAAAATCGCAAAAGCTTTATTAATTAAAGCCGCTTTCGTAAA
>WQVX01000201.1 GCA_009785615.1 Defluviitaleaceae bacterium
AGACTGCAAAAATCTTGTCGATACTGTGTATCTTGCCAATATGTTATGCGAATATGAAAACGGCAATGTTACTTTCGATCAAATTGAGCCGGGTCCGCTTCAAACATTTAATCTGCGTAATTTCAAACAAGTTGACGCATTGTTGGACAGGCTCTCCATGGGATACGAAAGAGAAACCAAATATTAGTTATTGTAAGATTCAATTTTACATCGCTGTCATCGGGCAGAGGTGTCTGTCATCCGCACTCTAACTGTGGTGTACCTTTAAATACGGTACACCACAGCTAATGTTTGCTGCTACTTAATATTCATCTTCTTCTTCCTCCTGTGGATCACCCCATCCTATCACTGGGAATCCCGGTGGTCGAGGACCTATTGGCGGTCGGGGTCCTATTGGTGGAAAGATATCTATCGGCGGAAATATATCTATTGGCGGAGGGATCAGTATCGGTGGTAGTATCACTATTGGCGGCGGGATCTCTATCGGCGGATGCGGCCCTATTACTATATCCCCTATTTGGAAAGTGGCTCTTACAACATTGCTTTCAGCTTCGTTAAATACAAATAATGCTCCATTTACAGTGAAGAAATCCGCAGGTATTCCGGTGAAGGTGAAACCATCCCTTGGTGAAAGCGTAATTGTTGCAATGTAGCGTCCTCCGGAAAACACATATTGCGATCCTAATGATACTCCCCAAAAATTAGTCCATGCCAAAGTTCCTGTGAATTGCTCTGTAATAATAGGAGTAAAAAGCGGAAACTCTCCCAAAAAAGGAATACGCACGCCCGGTATTTCACTTATCGTGATGGTATTGCGGGCAGCGGGGAAGGTGACTGTTACCATTACCATGCTAGAGTTGATCGCATTAATTACCGATGATGAGGCTCCATCTACTGTAAAAAAATTCTCAGCTAGACCTATGAAGGTTAAACCAGGCTCTGCCGTCAAGGTAATGGTTGCTACATATTGTGTTCCGGGAGAAAAATTTTGTCCCGGCATTAACGGGTTTCCGTTAATTGTAGCCCAAGTCACAGTTCCTGTGTATCCTAATGTATTATTTCCTGATACATCATAAATTGACAAAACAGGAGTGAATCCCGCAACGGGAACAGGCAAGGGGATTGTATTTGCGGTAACGGGTCTAAGGAATGCTTCAGGACTATTCCAAAATACAGGCCGGCTATTAGGATTCCAGTTTGGATGCCACCAGGCTGACCTGCCTGCTGCTTGTGCGTATATTCTTACTGACCCACTGCCGGCAACAGCCATGCCATCAATACGGGTCACACTTGTTGGAATCCAAATGCGGTGAAATGCCGAAAGGTTATCGGAAAATGCACCGATACCGATATTGGCAACTCCATCGGGTAGTATTACATCCCTTACATGGGATGCTCTAAACGCAAAATCACTGACACCAATAGTGTTTGCTCTGAAAGTTAATAAAGTATTGCTGATGTCTCCCCTAAATCCCACTGCCCATCTGTCTGCATAAACTACGCTATTATTTGGCGTACTTAGCCAAATCGGTGTATTCATAAATGCATTATTCCCAATGCTTGTTACGCTGTTAGGAATTGTTATATTGCTTATGTTGGTAGTTCTAAATGCACTGTCATGGATAATTGTCACCGTATTGGGTATTGTTACGGCACTTATTCCAAGTCTGGCCTGAAAGGCTCCGACACCTATTTCGGTTACATTGTTGCCATTAAACTGACCAGGAATTGACAGTCTACCCATAGGACGAGTGAGTATTGGTATATTCAATCCATCAACTATGACATTGTTGCCAACATTGGTAAACCGAAAGAAATCGTTGGTTATTGGTGTAACGTTTAACCCAACGGGATATGGGGACATTACGTTTGATATTCGGCATGCAAAACCTCTTCTAAAACCTTCAGGAATTGGAAATATACCTTGGCGTGTTCGCGTGCTTCCAAAATGTAAACCTATTAAATATAAATTCGTACCGTCGTTATAATATACAGGTCCGCCACTATCTCCTGGTATCCCTGCATTTGAATATCTAAAAGTGTTTGTTTTTCCTAATGTAGTTGCGTTAACCATGGTAACTGTACCATTTGTAATTCCAGTGATTCGTCCTATTCTTCGAATACTCATTCCTTGTACTATGGTAATATGGTTTCCTAAGCGAATATTCGTATAGGTAGTTGTGCGAAATCTTGCATGAGGTGTTATTTCCCAGCTTTGCCAGTTCGGTGGATGATTAAATGGAATAAATGCCGCATCGATTCTTCCTCCATTTATTGCTCCTCGATCTTGAACTGTCCCTAACCTCTCACCGCCAAAATATACCTCAGTACCCACTGGCGCTACATGCTCGTTAGTTAGAACACCAAATCTACCAGTTGCATTACACATAGCATTTACACCGGCTGTACCCCTATCCTGACCCCATATAAAAAATCCATCTCCGGCATAAACAGGTCCGTTGTTTGGTTCAACGACTACGCCTTCATCTACCACAAAAGTTAAAGCCGCTTCTTCAAACAATCCAATAGCCCTTAAATGATTTTTAAGCGATTCCGCATTAATCTCACAAACAAGATATACTCTTACGCTGTTAATTTTTTCATCAATTCCAACTATGGAAATCTCATATGTTAAAATCAAAGGCACAATTGCATCTTTTATTTGTTGTAAAAAATTGTAGCTAAAAACATCTTGTCTAAAAATAACTTGTCCACTCAAGTGGTTCATTGAAATTTCCACTTGTTCTGTAATAGCGCCTTGGACTATTCCTATATTTAAACGGCCATAGTTGTCTATAAATACGCCTGCAAAACTATCACAAAAAGGTTGGCTTACTATTCTTATCCCATCGGATTCTTTTCTAAATGGAGTCATTACTTCATCAAGTAAATTCATGCTTCTATTTTGATTGATAAAAAATTGCAATGCGCTTTCATCAACAATGGTGCCTAAACTTTTTTCTTCAGATATTGAAGTTGTGCCCAAATTTCTTGCTAAAGGTTCTGTTGGAGTATCAATATCCATATTGCAAGCTACACTTAAGCATAATCCAATTGCACATAACACTGATAAAAATAATTTTGTTTTCATTTTCTTTCTCTCCTTTAATATTTATTGAACTTTAATCCATTCTGAATAACCAAATACCTGCCACACTCTAGTATTATGGATAGACCTTGACGTGATGAAAAACGCTCCTGCATGTACCCTTATATCTTTTGATTCTGTTACGATGTGCTCAAATTGTCGTTTTATTACAGTGCCTTTTTCTATAAAAACCGAAGGTAATGGCTCCATATCTTTCTCCCGGGAAGGCCACATACCATGAGCTTCTGTAGCAAAACGAACATATAGAATATCTTCAATAGTATAATCTTCAATAGGTTTGTTCATTATACTTACCAACCAAGCAGGTATTTGCGCTTTTATGTCTCTACTGCTAACATTCCAAAAAACAACAGTTGCCGTTATTGTATCTCCAATACTTGCCTCGGTTTTATCTACCGTTACCCCCACTATAAATGGTATTTCATCTACATCATGGAAACAAGTTGTCATGAACAATCCTGCAAATAACAGGATAGCCGCTAAAAATAATTTATTTTTCATAACATTCTCCCTGTATACTTAATATTTCATCTGTTATTTCTAAAGTAAATAAAAGAAAGCCAGGACTAACCGGTTTTATTAGTCCATTCCTTTTTACTTCCTTTATTAGTTCTCCAGTCTCCATTTTTGAAAAAACGATTTTTTGGATCAAAAATGGATTTGGTCCTATCCATGCAGTAGCAATATCAAAATATATTCTTTGATTATATCTAAATTTCACTGTGAGTGAGACAGATTCCCCTTTTCTAACATTTACATCGCTGAATTTATAAGTTACTCCAACCCTTGTATTAGTAAATGTATTTGGATAAAAACTTATATG
>WQVX01000202.1 GCA_009785615.1 Defluviitaleaceae bacterium
ATTAAAACATATTTGCTGATAGCCGAAGCCCGTAGGGGTGACTTTTCGTACAAGGTAGGGCATAACACTTTTAAGGCCCAAATCAAGGACATAATCTACATGAGAAGCCAGTGGCGCAAAGTTACTATGTTTCTTGCAGACGGTAGCAGCGTAGAATTTTACGGCAACCTAAAAGAGATATACGAGCAGCAGCTACAGCATTTTGATTTTATCTCCACACATGTATCTTATCTGGTGAATTATGACTATATTGCGGGTATAAAAGCGGACAAGCTGGAGCTTACTACAGGTGCGGAGCCTTTGCCTATTAGTAAGACTAAAAGTAAAGATGTATGGGAAGCCTATGTAGCTATTATGGATAAGAGGAGGGTGTAATGGGTGATATAACTGCAATGGCAATTGTTGCTAATATCATTGGTATATTTGCTATAGAGCGATTGATGGGTGTATTTTTTGACAAACGAAGAACGTCTTTTATAGTGATGATTCTTTCATACGTGATATTACTCGTTCCTACTGTGGTTTTTGGTCACTATATTTTGGGCCCTATAATCAACCCTATTGTTAGTATCGTGGCATTTTTTATTGTTACATTCAATTACGAATCATCTATAGTAAAAAAAGTAGTAGCAACGGTATCTATTTTTTTATTCATAGTAGCATCTGCGGCACTTGTGCAAATATTGCATGCGCCAATTTGGGACAGCCAAACTGACGCAGGGCAGTTTATATTATTTTCTGTTATGGCAGGTTTAGTGCCATTTTTAGTAGCGGTATTGCTTCGCAGGATTAAATATATACGTAGCCAAGCAATGCCCTCTGCTACCCATTGGGTTTATACATTACTAATTACAACCTTTGTCGCATTCTTTGGTGCATTTTTTGTTTATATTCTTATTTCTCCGGGCTTATCTCGAGTCTTTATGTTTTTGGCATTTGCATTTTCAGTAGCAATTGGATTATTGATTATCTACTTATACAAAACCCTTTCCACATCATATGAAGCCAAATTAAAAGCCGCACTATACACCCAAGAAAAGGAATACTACTACACCCAAGTCCAGCTAATGCACGAATCTGTAGAAAACATGAAGTCTTTCCGCCACGACATAAAAGCCCACCTTGCAACCTTGATAGACTATACCCAAAGAGATATGTCAAAAGAAGCAACCGCTTACTTGCACACCCTACAAGGCAGCATAGAAAAAACCGATGTCTATAGCGGCACCGGCAATATTGCTTTCGACAGCATTATCAATTACAAGCTAAAAGGCATAGAAGACAAAAATATCAATCTTGATTTAAGGGTAGCAGTGCCGCCGGATGTGGGCGTAGAGGTTTCTGATATTGTTACTATACTGGGCAATCTTTTGTCCAATGCTTTGGAGGCCCTGGAAAAAGTGCTGATTGATAAAGTGCTAAAGATAGATATAGAGCAAAATCAAGTTGGGCTTTATATCAAAGTAGAGAATAATTATGTAGGCGACATAAATACAATTAGTGCCGGGGGGGGGCATATAGCTACATCTAAGTCCGAGGATGGGCATGGTTATGGGCTTAAAAATATTAGGCAGGTTTTAGAAAAATATAATGGGTCTTTTAAGATTACCCATGAGGATGGGGTGTTTACTGCGGTTGTGGTTATTGGGGAGCGGCTATAGCATATCCAGTGTAAATTTTAATAATTGGTTTGATTAATTTTCCGCATTGTCGGAAAATACAATTGTACTCTCCGATATTAAAGCAACCATTATTCCATCCTTGTCCATTTCCAAAAGTTCAATTTGCTCTCGGTGGTTGCCGCTAGAACAAAAGATAGTTCCAATAGGTTCATTTTCACCGTCTTGTCGCTCATAGCGGTTCATAGTATAACTACAAATCGATATGGGTCGGAATGACATATAAGCCTTGTTTTTGCAACTAAATACAGAAGGCTGCATATAGCGGTACAGATTTTATTCCATTTTCAAACCCAAAGTTTTTACCCGAAATCCTAATACTATAGGGAGGGTTATATTTTTTCACAAAGACATTGAGACTGCGGGAAGCCACACGTTCCCCAGACTTAACCTCCACGGGGATAATGTTTGCGTCCTCTTGCAACACAAAATCAATTTCCGCTTGCCCACCGCTTTTGCTGTTGCTTCTCCAATATAGAAGGCTTTTGCCGCAGGCAGAAAAATGTTGTGCTACATAGTTCTCGGCTATAGCATCTAAAAAGCGATTAGCGGTTTCATCAAGATTCAATACTATTTCTTGCGGTGTACGGCTGGTCATGGTCAGCAGTCCCGTGTCACTCATATACAGCTTAAAATTTGTAAAATCTTTGTACACTTCAAGGGGTACTTCGGGTGTGGTTAAGCAGTGGCATTTGTTTACCACACGGGCCGTCTCCAGCCATTCAATGGCCTCTCCAAAAATGGTGCTACTTCCACCTTTTTGAATCACTTTATATTGGAATTTGCGGTTTTCCTTTGCCAATTGTGCGGGGACGGAATTGTACGCCGCACGGATTCTTACAGCCTCACTGTCGGATGCGTATTTAGCCATATCAGCAATGTAGTCGTTAATGATTCGACTCTGAACACCAGGCACTGTGACAAGTGAACCAGTGTTTATGTGTTCCAAGATGCTGGCAGGCATACCACCGACAATAAGATAGATTCTGTATAAGTCGGTTGCTCTCTTATGCAAGGCGGCGTGTAGGGGAGTGATAAGTTCATACGCTGTTTTTATTTCGTCTACCAAAATATCCTCATCCTGGGCCCAAAGGAACTCTTCAAAGGTGAAGGGGTAAAGGGTTTTGGAATCTACATTGCCTACAGGGAAGGAATACTTTTCACGCTTAATAGCGACACTCAACAAGCTTCCCGCCGCAATGATATGGTATTCAGGGGCATTCTCGTTAAAGTATTTTAGGGAAGTTAATGCTCGTTCACAGGATTGTACTTCGTCAAAAATAATGAGTGTTTCCTCTGGTATGATGCGACTTTTGATGTGTGCCTCTAGTAACATGATGATGCGCTTGGGATTTATATTGTCGTCAAACCATGTGCTGGCGATGGGGTCAGTTTCAAGATTTACATAAGCAGTGTTTTTGTAATGCGTGTTACCAAATTCTCGGATTATATGGGTCTTGCCTACCTGCCTTGCGCCGTGTAGGAGTAGGGGTATACGGTTTTTATGGGCTTTCCATGCGAT
Organism: Defluviitaleaceae bacterium; assembly: GCA_009785615.1. GTDB lineage: Bacteria > Bacillota > Clostridia > Lachnospirales > WQUN01 > WQVX01. The sequence continues at coordinate 3,202 of WQVX01000202.1, forward strand.
TAATTCATGGGTAATAAGTCGTTTCATGCTATTCACCTCCAAGTGTAGCTTAACACGCCAGGGCGTTTATATCAAGATACATGCATTATCGTCGCAATTATCTTGATATAAACATTGTCGTTTTAGCATAATCATATGCACCACATGTGGGAGATGAGGCATTTTTGTATAACGATATTAGGCTGCCTTATGTTGCTATCGGGTCACAAGCCCATGAAAAACTTGATAGCGATTATTCGCATACATGCACTATTGGGGGTCTTTCTTTGGCTTGTTGATAGTAGTTAGCAGGTAGCTTTTGATATTGCGTATTGCAGTCGTGTTCTTTTCTAAACACTCAAGAACATACTCCATATGGCTATCATCCACTTTTATAGCGAATTAATTCGCTATAAATACCGAGGTGCAAAATTTAATAATTGCCGTAAATTGTTGTCAAAATTTTTTTGCTGATTTTGATGGCAATGAAAAAAGCCCGTATTCACGGGCTTTCCAAGGGAAGCGCGAAACCAGATTCGAACTGGCGACCCTCGCCTTGGCAAGGCGATGCGTGCTACCCTTAAAAACCTGCTCTAAGCCCGTATATTAGGCGGTTTCTGTGTTTTCAGTTTTAGAGGTTTGACATCAATTGACATCAAATGATGATTTTACAGTACCTTGCACGAGAGTTATCTGCTATTACTAACTACTTCAGTCCCCG
>WQVX01000203.1 GCA_009785615.1 Defluviitaleaceae bacterium
TTCTTGTAACTCCCGTTATCAGCTTGAATTCTTTTTCATTCAATTTCTCTATTTTTTCGTATGCGTTCATTCTCATTCACCCATACGCATTTTATCATACTTCTTGGTTCAGGGACAGGTCTAGTGCAACGTCCGCAACACCCCTGGTAAGGTGTCGCGGAGGCTGTAGGTGATATGAGGTATCACTCACAGGCACAAGTTTAGCTTGCCACTGCAACGCTGTTAGTATACTACAAACTAACTTTGTTTTCAACTCTATATACAAGTTTTTTAATTGGTCATTATGGGCTTTTATATGGACGTTGTTGGATACGGATGAAGTTGTGTTTGTGTAAGGCTTTGTATGTGGTTACTCCCCCAAGAATATTTATTCTAAAGCTGAATTTATGCGCGTGAGTGATTATGACGAAATTTGTCATTGTCCCTACGCGCTTTTATTATTTGTTGGATTTTCAATTGGTTTCAATTTTTTACTTTTTTAATTTAAATGACCTTTTTCATTCAGAGCTTGCCCAAATAGACATTTTCTCCCTCTTCCCACCGGGGTCGCAACAATAAGCGTTAATGCATCATATTCGTGTCGTCTTTTATCCTTTTCTTAGGCACGAAAGCAACATCCGGGCAGGCTCTCGTTTGAAGAGGGCATATCAAAAGCTTGTACCCAACCGATCTCACAATTGTACCCGGTTGACCAAATATGCCGGTTGAGTTTTAGTGAGTTTAATCATGTTTTTGATGATTGAACTTATTTTTTTAGGATTTTTTACCTTGAAGATTTTTTATGCAAAATCAACAAAAAAATGGTAAAAATTCATTATTGAATTTACTTGAATAAATGCTATAATAATCTAAGAAGTTACATAAGTGCTAACAAGGTTATCTAATAAAGCAGACAAGATGTCTGCTATTTTGCTCTCCCCATCCAAAAATTAGAAGCTGTATCAATTCTTGAAATTCTGTAAACACAACTTCTAAAAACATCATTTTAAAAAATAAAACTATCTTAACATATATTTTAAAGTGGAGGCTACGATGTTCAATTTAAAGCTAAAAGGCAAAATTATTTTGCCGGCGGTCAGCATAGCTATGTTACTGGCTATAGCCATGACAGTGTTTTCAATAACCCAATTCTCTTCTTATGCAAATCGTTTACTGGATGAAAGAGTGCGTACAAATGCCGGTATTTTACAAGCACATTTTGATGACCTTGGTGTAGACACTAATATTGCAGCGGCGGCGGCAGCGGCAGACCCCGGAGTTATCCAAGCGATCCAAGAACGCAATACTGAAGAAATGGTTAGCATTTTAAATGCCAGAATGCAGGCCGATAGGGTTGCTTTTTACACCGTGCTTGACCATGAAGGCATTGTGTGGGCAAGAACACATCAACCATGGCAATATGGCGACCCCATGACACAAGCATATATAGGGGAAGTTATTAGAACAGGCCAAGCAGTTTTATCTAATGAACCGGGAAACAACATAAGAGTTTCTGTGCGTACTACCGCACCAATTTTTGAAACGGATGGAAGCTTAGTTGGGCTTATGTCTGTTGGTATTCGTTGGGATCAAGATGAATTGATTGATCAGCTAACCCAACGGTACGGCGCATATTTTACAGTTTTCCATGGACGGGAAGCAATAAACACTTCACTAAGAGATAGAGGAAGCCGCTTGGATGTAAGTACGCTTTCTTTGCCCCCGAATGTCGCTTCTGTTTTATTAGATCAAGGGCGAGAGTATTTTGGTATTGAGACCATCAATGGTATATCTTATGGCACCTATTACATGCCAATATTTGACTTTGAAGGGCGACCCTTTGCTGTAGTAACTATGAGCATCCCGCGGCAAGATGTAGTGTCCGGGTTAAACAACCTTATTTTAGGACTTGTAGCAATTGGTATAGTTGGAGTTTTATTGTCAACATTTGCAATGTTTTTTATTGGCAAACGGATAACAAGACCTGTTAAAAATTTGGTTAACCTTGTTTCAGAAGTGCGTAATGGTAATATGAATGTAAATATTAATAATTCTAATTTGCCTCAAGACGAAATAGGTATGTTGACCAATGATGTATACGGCCTTGTGGATGTCATAAAAGGCATATTAGACGATTTGTCAAAAATGAAGCAAAAAATCAATATAGAAGGTGATTTTGAGTATAGAATTAACGCTAACAAATATACAAATTCATTTAAGGACATGATTATAAACTTGCATGATATCATAGATGGTGCAAGGGATGATGTATTAATGTTGATTATTGCCCTAAACAACATCAGTGATGGTAATTTTGATATAGAGGTGAAGGATTTACCCGGTAAAAAAATGGTTCTTCCCAATACTTTGCGTTCGGTGCTTTCAAATATTAAAAGTGTCACCGCTGAAGTTGGCAATATGATTGATTCAATTGCAGAAAAAGGTGATTTAAGTTTCCAAATTGACGCCAATAACTACAAAGGTGACTGGCGCAAGATTATGGATGGCCTTAATCATGTAGCAGAGGCTATTAATGAACCTCTCCAAGTTATTGAAATGTCCATAAATGCGATAGAAGAGGGCAATTTTGATTTAGAAAAAATTGACGCCGGCATTGCAGCCACGGGTCTTTGTGCAGTTACAGAAGATTTTAAGGGTTCGTTTAAGACTATTTTACATGCTTTTGATAAATCTATTACAAGCATATCGTCTTACATTTATGAAATTTCAGAAGATTTAAAAGCAATTTCCAGTGGTGATTTAACCACAGAGATTACTCGTGAATACGTAGGCGACTTTAGCGAAATTAAAGAATCACTAAATATCATTTCTGTAAAGCTTCGCCAAACCATGTCAGAAATTTCAACAGCATCTGAGCAAGTGTTAACAGGAGCTAAACAAATTTCAATGAGTGCGCAAGATTTGGCAACAGGCGCACATGAACAAGCAAGCTCTGTAGAAGAACTTAACGCCATGATTGACGTGATTAACCAGCAAACCCAACAAAATGCACAAAACGCAACAGAGGCCAGTGAACTTTCCAATACATCTACAACCAATGCAATAGAAGGCAACAAGTCAATGAGTGAAATGCTGACAGCTATGGCTCAAATAAAGGAATCTTCTTACGACATCTCAAAAATTATAAAAGTTATAGATGGTATATCATTCCAAACCAATTTACTTGCGCTTAATGCTGCTGTAGAAGCTGCAAGAGCAGGTGAACAGGGCAAAGGCTTTAGTGTAGTTGCAGAGGAAGTACGCAATCTGGCAGGCCGAAGCAAATCATCAGCTTCTGAAACTACCAACCTTATTGAAACATCAATCAGCCGCGTTGAGAGCGGGTCAGGTATTGCAGAATCTACCTCTCACACCCTAAACACAATTGTTAGCAGCGTTGCAGAAGTATCAGAGCTTGTAGGCAACATCTCTGAGGCATCAAAAGAACAAGCAGAAGCAATTGCACAAGTAAGCAGTGGGCTTTCGCAAATATCAAAAATAACACAAAGTAACTCTGCGGTTTCCACGCAAACAGCGGCAGCATCAGAGGAACTTAGCTCACAAGCTGAACTTTTGCAACAACTTGTATCATATTTTAAATTGTAACAGGTGCTGTAATCTCATAAGGACATATTTAATCAATGTCAAAATCACGCAGAAAGTCGGCGGTTTTGAGTTATTGGCTAAATGGTTCTTGTGAGGGCTTGTTTTGTTACGCTTTTGATGAACGCAGACTTAACAAATTTAAGCGGTACAAAACATAAAACGAAGCCGAGGTGTGAAAGATGAAATTTGAACACGCACAAGAGGATTATCAATCTTATAATATCCCATTGCCAAATCCTAATCGTGACGATATAAAAAA
>WQVX01000204.1 GCA_009785615.1 Defluviitaleaceae bacterium
TACAGCGATGGAAGAGAGCGGACAACAAAGCGGATACTTGAAATAGCTAAATCAAAGAATTTAATAATTGATAACCTTGCTGCGCACTGTTAAACCATGCTCTATAGCTTGCGTGTTGCGCACGGGGGGGTTGGGTTGCATAGGAAAGAGGCGATTAAGACCCACAGCAAAACAAGCTGTGATCATTAATCGCCTCTTTTATCTATCAAGCAATTACATTTATTAGTTGGTTACATCCTGATATCAATTTATCTATTAGACATTTCGCAGGTGGTTCTTCTCGTATTGCTTGAGAACCGCCCGCATAATGTCTATTTTTTTTTCCTATCGTAATACATTCTTAAAATAGTAGCTAGTATAGGTAATATCCCGGCTAAATAAATTAACAATGATGGATAGGGTCGTAGAAATTCTGTAACAGTAATAACCAATCCACAAACGATTGTGATGAAACAAAAGATATCCCCTTTATTGAACATGAGTTGTAAAGGTCATGCCTATGGTTAACGCATGTAGAACTAAAATAGTACCAAAAGAGGTAGAATCATCTAACCTATCTTGCAGTCTATTAGCTTTCAATTGTGAAGATGTTGCATTAATTGCAAAAGCTGCCGCTGCCGGTTTTCCAAGACCGGGTATCAACGCTGACATTGTTCCGCCTGCTGCCAACACTACTACGGCATCTCTAAAAAATCTAATCTGGGAAGTTGTAGTTGCTCGCGACATATAAAATCTGTCTGTAAATAAAGTAACTACATGAGCATTCCTATTTCGGTTGTTAAAAGGTGTGATTGCTATATACTCATTTACAATCATCAAATCCTCATTGAACGCTATTTCGCCGTTTAATACAAGGTCATCAAATCGTCTGGCTGTTTGAATAAGGTCATTAATTAAATCATGCCCAAATTCATAAAACACATAAGACGGAACTTGATCAAATACCGGTAACCCATTTTCATCTAGTCGTCCGTAATAGTACAGTGCCTCTATCGCAAGCTCTACCTCTTCCGGTTGAATTGTTGCGCTTGCCGAATACGGCATTACAAGTTCTCTTGCGGATGCCGCATGAGCTACTGATGGTGGGAAAATCGCCATTGTCATAACAAGGGCTAATAAGAGCGCAGAAGCTCTTTTGAGATGCTTTTTCATAGAAATACTCCTCTTTTTTTGGATTTAATTGGTTAGGATGTTTTAGTTGGTTAGGATGTTTGTGAACAACAGATAGAAATAATGGAACTTTCTATCTGCTAGAGTTCAATCCATTTCATAATGTACCACCACCCCGCAAAGAAATAAGTTATATGTACCGCCGATATGTATTTAAATTACGCATACAGCAGATTACATATCAATATTAAGTACTGCTTATTAGAAGCTGCTCACTAACCTCACTTCATTATCTGTTCTATAATTTGACATTTTTTTGTGTGCTAGATCGCAGAATTCTTTTAATAATTCCAATTGTACTACTGACAATAAACACTTACAAGCATTTTCTTTCGACACAAAATGACAAATTACGCGCTTAGCAAGTGAGTTTTTTACTGACAACCCTCTTCTTGACATAAAATAGGGTTAAGGTTAATATTTATAAGTGTATATTTGACCAAATAATGATTAAGGGAGTGATTATTATTTTAGAGAAAATCACAAAAATTCTTCAAGAATATAAAAATGACAATGCACTTCAAATAAAAAATTCTTCCACATTTGAAGAATTAGCGTTAGATTCTTTAGATTTAGTTCAACTTATAATAGATGTTGAAGAAGAGTTTGATATAATAATCGAAACAAACAAACGTATCACTACTGTAGCCCAATTGATGGATCTTATCAAAAAAGCTAAAGCATAAAAAATCAACGTTTTCAGGAGGAATAACTTATGAGTTTTAAAAAGGTAAAAGACCCGACTTATATAGAAGAAATTGCACAAATTATGAAAGCGCAAGGTTTGACCAGATTTAGTATTATTGAAGATCGTACACATACAGAGGTTATTTTAGAAATGTCTCCGCCAATAAATGACCCTACTGTACACCCAACTGTACAAATGCCGGTTCCTGTAATTTCTAACAATGCCGGAAGCGTGCAATCAGCAGTTTTTTTGGATGCACCTATTGACACGATGGATTCTCATTTAATTGGGCACACGGCGGCTGTAGAAGAAGTAACAGCTCCTATGGTAGGAGTGTTTTATGCGTCATCTACTCCGAACAACGTCCCATTTGTACATATAGGAGACATTGTTAGAAAAGGAGACATTCTTTGCACCTTGGAGGCTATGAAAGTGCTGCATGAAATATCAGCAGAGTGTGACGGCAAAATAGTTGAAATATGCGCAAAAAATGGCGATGTGGTAGAATTGGGACAAGTTTTGTTTAAGATTAATGTATGATCAAATAAATATAGAGCATTATATATAGTGCCGCCTACGTTATGAATGACTTAGAAGTTATGAACACAGCTTCTTAACTGAAGGGAGCACGTATAAAATTGGGAACAACAGACAAGCAATTTAATTTACACTTGCGTATGCTGCTTAGAAATTTAGACGAGGCAAAGCAACAAGTAACAAAGGAAGATACAGACGAAAAAATTGAAATTTTGATCCAAGACCTTCAAAAAGCACTTGAAGATTAAACAAATATAAATAAATACAAAAATACCCCTCCGGGTTTCCATACAGAATTGATATGGAAATCCGGAGGGGTTTTGTAATCTTTAACGTAACAGCGATGTCTAAGTTTATGCCAGTTCTTCTTCTGTAATAACGCTGTTAGCAATAGCTTTTTTACGCATTTCTACATAATGCCCGGTTATAGAAGTATAAAAATAAGGATTTACAAACACGACTAACAAAATACCAAATGTCAGCAGTCCAAGTATGTACCATCCAATAAAGCTTAATCCCATAACAAACATACTCCAACGATGCCCTTTAGTTATCCTTACAGAAGCCCTAAGAGCTTGTATCGGCGAGATGTTCTCGGATTGATGCAAAACTTCATACACATAATAATAAGAATAGATTTTTGCAATCAAGAAAATATACAACACAGGTAATACTAAAAAAGGAAGAAAAGCTAAACCAACATGATAACCTACAATATACATTGCAAGTAATACTAATCCCATCACTACCAGCCAAACAAGCATCATAAAAGCCGTCCAAAGTATCGCCAGCCAATTACGGCCAAACTTACGATACCCTGAGAAAATTTCGCCAACGCCTACTTCCTCATCCATATAAATTTTGGTGTAAGCACCCCAAAATCCGACAGCTAAAACATCAGCAAATAACAAAACAATAATGTAAATAACAAGAAAGACAACATATAGAACGAATATATCCATGATTTCAGATATAATCATGCCTATTGAAGGTATTAACACCATCCCAATTATAACCAAAACCAGCACAATAGGGAGTAAAATAGCTACTCCGCGCCGATTAGCCATAGCTTGCCTAGCTGCTGCCCTAATTTCTCGACGGGTCTTCATAATAAATTTTCACATTCCTTCCTCTGAAATAATCTTTACTATGTAACTATACCACAGGAATGCATTTCTTACAATTTTTTATACATCAAATGAAGATGTAAATTTTGACATCGATTCATAGGTATTCAGATGGTTAAAAGCTCAAAATAGTCGCGTTTTTTTGGCAAAGTAAAAGCCCTCAGCCGGTCTCATTTTGTCACCGGTTGGGGGTCTTTTTTTATGCAATGCAACAATTGTTTTACATAAGTACCATGCATCCTTTTTAACTATCTGACCATTGGATATTGTATTTCCGCCGTTTTCAA
>WQVX01000205.1 GCA_009785615.1 Defluviitaleaceae bacterium
AACACCGCCTGTTGATATTTCACTTCCACGGTAAAAGGGGATGCCGTCAGATACATAGTCGCTTAAATGGATTCTTTTGCTTGATGACAGTACAGCCACATCCCCTAACTTACACTGTATCCATTCGTCAGTAAAGCCCTTAAAGCGAATTTGTGGTACTAATTCCATTTTATTATCTATCAACTATATCCCCCTTCCCTACCAATCATTTTTATAGCAAATGATATTCACTTACTCATCAAATTTCATAACTTTAACCACAATCCCTAATGGGCTATTTTCTGCCAATCTGGTAAATTGCAGTTTATAAGATTGATTTGCTCCATTTGAAAGTGTAACTTCTATATGGTGTTCTACATTGCCTATGGTAAGTGCATTTGCCAGTACTTTTTCTATAGATGCCAAGCCTAAATTAGCATGGATTTGTTCTATGTGCTTATCTGCGGCTTCTTCTCTGGTTAGCCCATATATGGCAACTGCACTTTTGTTCCAGCATAGCACTTTGTAGTTTACATCCAGTATATAAGCAATTTCATCGCTTAACATATTAACCAAATGGTAAACTAACAGCTCTTTATCTTTAAGGCGGTTATGCATTTCTTCATGCTGATTTTGTATTAGTTTGTTTTGGAAAGCAAGCTCATTAGTTAAACGTTTATTTTTTTCTGCATTAATGCCGTTACATACTGCTACACTTAAATAATACTTTATCATTTCTACTGCGGCGATATCTTCTTCTGTATAGGTATTGATACTTGCACATACCATAACACTATTTAACTGTTCTTGATGGAAGATAGGTACTACCATAATATTACGAGGCTTTATCTTTCCTAAGAAAGTACGTACCATGTAAAGCGTATCGTCCGGAACATCATATACCACAGTTATATCTTTTTGCAATGCAAGGTGGCCTATAAAACCTTCACCTATGGTAAGATCAAACTCGCTGTAGATATTTTTACTAAAGCCCGTAGAATGTCTAAGGGTTAATTTTGAGACATTGTTTACTGTATAAAAAGCACAGCACTGGCTATTGGTCAAGATTGCAAGACGTGGCATAAGCTCTCGCAAAGTTTTATCAAAATCCATATTTAGGGCTACATAGTGCGCTATGTCCAAAATTTCTTTACGGGTTTGCTCCCTTTTGGTCAATGTTTCTTTTACCTGAGAAAGGGCACAGTAAAAAGCTTTAGTATCTGCCGAATAGTGGCTGTAGTCTCTTTCCTCCAAATTATTAGAAATGTCTATAAGCTCGTGTGTCATTTCTTTGATAGAACGTTGGTGAGAGGAACGTACATATCCTAATGTCATTGCAATAATTAAAGCAACAAAAGCAGAGCTGGCGGCCATTGCATAGTACACAGAGTCTGTAAATATGGCTAAAAATACTAAAGAAAATACGGTTGCCGTAAGGGCGGCTATCCCTATAATAAATATACGTTCATTTTTCATAATAATATGTCCTCAAATCTTCTCATGTCCATATTGCTATTAGCATTGTACCACAAACATAGTTTAATAAGAATTTTTTTAATCAGCTTTTTTGCAATTATACATAAAATATAATATAGTATGTTTATGGAAAATTTTATGATAGATAAATTATTGTTGCAAGTGACCAAACCCGGTCGCTACATTGGCAACGAAATCCACATGGTTAAAAAAGATATATCCAATGTGGAAATTCGGTTTGCACTATGCTTTCCGGATGTATATGAGATAGGTATGAGCCATCTTGGCCTCCAAATCTTATATTTTTTGCTTAATCGCAGAAGTGATGTCTACTGCGAGCGGGCTTTTATGCCTTGGTCAGATATGGCCGATTTGATGAAGGAAAATAGTACACCTCTCTTTGCACTGGAGACGCAAAGCTCATTACAAGATTTTTCCTTTATCGGATTCACATTACAGCACGAAATGAGCTATACCAATGTGTTAGCCATGCTGGACTTAGCCGGAATTCCTTTGCATTCGGCAGACCGTGGGGACGAATGGCCTATCATCTGTGCCGGTGGCCCTTGTGCTTGCAACCCCGAGCCAATGGCAGATTTTATTGATTTTTTTTATATTGGTGATGGTGAAGCAACTCTTGACGACATCATGGATACTTACAAGGATTATAAAGCGCAAGGGCGTAAAAGCAAGAGGGATTTCCTGGCTCAAATAGCTCATTTGCCCGGAGTATACGTGCCCTCATTTTATGAAGCCACATACCGGGACGATGGAACATTAAAAAAATTTGCCCCACTGGATACTGATGCACCTCCTATAGTCAAAAAAGCTATAGTCTCCTCATTGAATGATGCATTTTATCCTGATAGGTTATTAGTGCCTTTGATAGAAACTGCACATCATCGGGCGTCTTTAGAACTTTTTAAAGGTTGCAAGCGGGGTTGTCGATTTTGTCAAGCAGGAATGATCCAGCGACCTATAAGATATCGTAACGTAGAAACATTGATATCTCAGGCTGAGGCTTTGCTGGATAATACCGGCTATGAAGAAATATCATTGGTATCTCTTAGTACAAGCGACTATCCACATTTTATGCCGTTGTTGGACGAGTTGTTAAAACTTACTGCAAAAAGACAGGTAAATATCTCTTTACCATCATTGAGAATAGACGCTGTTTCTTTGGAGGCTATGGAAAAAACTAAAGAGGTACGAAAATCTTCTTTAACATTTGCGCCGGAAGCGGGAACTCGGCGACTGCGAGATGTAATTAATAAAGATATAACAGATGAAGAGATCGCTTCAGGTTGCCGTGCAGCATTTGAAGCCGGATTTGATAGAGTAAAATTGTATTTTATGACAGGATTACCTACAGAAAATGAAAATGATGTGCAGGCCATAGCCAATTTAGTTCAATCAGTAGTGGACGAATATTATCGTCTGCCAAAAGAAAAGCGTCGCCGCCCGGTGTCAGTAAATGCAAGTAGTTCATGTTTTGTACCCAAGCCTTTTACTCCATTCCAATGGGAAAGCCAAGACAGAGCAGAAGTTTTTATAGAAAAACAAAGATCGATTAAATCACAAATAAAGAAGAAGCAAATATCCTACCGATATCATGATGCCTATACAGCCACAGTTGAAGGAGTCTTGGCCAGAGGAGACAGGCGTGTAGGTGCAGCTATAGAAGAGGCTTACAGGCTTGGCGCAGTCTTTGACAGTTGGACAGAATTATTCCGCCCTGACTTGTGGGATAAGGCTTTTGAATCAACAAATATAACGCCGGATTTTTATGCTTACAGGAAGAGACAAACAGATGAATTGCTTCCATGGGACTTTATAGATATGGGCGTATCAAAAGATTTATTGCTTAAAGAGTTGGAAAAATCCATGAATTATTGATGGGCAATCGGTCTCGTTTTGTTATTTAAAAAAGCCGTTGGAGTTACAAAACCAGCGGCTTTTTTATAGCAATTAGGTGGATAGCAAACCATCCGCTAAGCAGGTGGTTTGCCATTTGCAAGAAATCCGTTAGAGGTCATTCATAGTTAGTTATATTTTCGTTTACGCGCTGCTTCGGATTTCTTTTTACGTCTAACGCTTGGTTTATCGTAATGCTCACGTTTACGAACTTCCCCCATAATCCCCGCTTTTGCACAACTCCGCTTAAAACGCCGAAGTGCGCTATCTAAAGTTTCGTTGTCTTTTACTTTTATCTCTGACATGAACTACCCTCCCTCCAGCGGTAACGTTAATGCAAAAGTACATTAAATGCACACAACCTATGATACACAAAACAAAGGATACCGTCAAGCGTACTTTAAACATGAGCCACGGTC
>WQVX01000206.1 GCA_009785615.1 Defluviitaleaceae bacterium
TCCGGGCTTTGGCAATCTATATCTGCAACTGCAAGGGCCGCTTACGCAGGAAGAAAGAGGCGGAGAATGGAAGCTCTGCGTAATTATTATAGGTGCTGATGGTAGTGAAATATTTAGAGATTGTACACATACAGTCACTCTTACTATAAGAACACCCGGCGGAAATAATAATAACAATAACGACGATAATGACAACGACGATAATGACAATGATAACGACAATGATAACGATGGAAATGAACCATGGTGGCCGGTGCTTCCTCCGCCAAGCCCTACACTTACAGTACTTTCAAACGATGACATACGTATATTTGTTAACGGCTATGGATTTCCATTAAATCAACCAACAAGAGTACAAAACGGAACACAGATTACTTTGACTTTTAACGCTCCAAGTGGCTATCGCCTTGAATCCGCTACATTCTCTATAGGCGAGCTTACTTCGCAAAATAGCGAAAATGGGCAATATACTTTAGTATTTACCATGCCAAATTTTAACACTGAAGTAACGCTTGTTTTTGAGCCGATATCCGGGTCATTGCCCAACAATGACTTTCCTTTGCATTGGCCATCAGATTCCGGCGAGGTTACTTTATGGTTTGGTATTGTCGATAGCGTCTATAGAGCAGTTCACGAAGGTATTGACATTCAAAATATACTTGGAACTCCCGTATATTCAGTAGCAGATGGAGTCATTTCAGATATATACGATAGTCCTTTAGGTAGAGTTATAGTCACAGATTTTACGTTTAACGGCCGGGATATGCAAGCAAGGCATATCAATGTAGATGCTATAACCGTAAGAATAGGTGATACTGTAACCAGAGGGCAGACTATTGGTGTCAAAGGCTTAAATCCTAGCCATGAAGAGATAGTAAAAGGCAAGCTGGAAATACAACTTTTAAATGCTGATGGTCAAAAAGTAGACCCAATGAACTTTATGATACGTCCTTACTATGATGTAGATTATTTAACTAGACCCATGGCATATTCAATGTTGCCTACAAATAGAGCACGTGCATATCTTACCACTCTTGATATGCATAGGCGTTTTATGGCTAACCTAGACTTAAATCAAGATCTTGGTGAAGTATACTTATGGCGAGCCGCTTATAACTTCGTAATAAGCCAAAAAGATCACATAACACCGGATGAGTTTGCGGAAGCCGGATATTTGGCGTGGGATGGCGAAACAAGAACCGCTACTTTTCAATTTCAGGATATATTTATGCAATGGTCGGCACCTATTGTTGAAGTTAGTGAGATAGAAACGTGGGGCGTTACTCCTGTGGCCGATGATGTGGGCATAGGACGAATTGAAAATGATAGAATGATTATTTCTCCCAATCCCTTTGTTACTTTCAGATATGATGTTGAATGGCGAATGTTTTCGCACCCTGAAACGGATACAGAGATGTTTATTTCGACAGAAAGGCTACCAAGCTTTGGCGATTTTGAAAATGTATTTGTTGGAGTAACACGTTTTTTAGGAAACCCTTATGGTAACATTTATGTGTTAGATGGCGGCGAGTGGTATTTACAAGGTTCGGTACTGCTTGTAGATATTGGTATCGTAGGGATACAAGAGAGGATCTTGCCACCTATGCTATTACCTCCTATGTTAGTACGATGGGTTAGAAATACTATAATTGGCAATGCCCAAGATGATGTGGATAATCCATTTATGGATGATTATTTTGGAGAATTTGCCTGGAAAAAGCTTCTCGCACTGTCTGCGTCAACGACTAGCCACGAGGCGGCTTTGCAAGTTAAAGAATTAACTTTGCCGATGTCTAGTTTAAGATCTTCTGCTATGATTACTCAAGAACAATTGGATAGGATAGAAGAGTGGATGATGGAATGGGAAGCTGAATTAGTAGCAGAGTCTCATTCAGAAGAAATAATGCCACTTCATACTATTGGTTTGTCGTTAGATGTCACTAGGACTCTTAGTAGTGCAGATGGCGTTGGTGACATCCGTTTTGCGTTAACTGCCGAAAACGGATTAAATGCACAAATTACCGCAGCGATCTTTTATAATGATACTGATTATGCCATGCGAGAAGATGCATTTCGTCACTGGTATTGGAATTTTTCGACGGCAATAGATCTTATGCTCGGCACTCGTGTTGCTCATGTTATAACTACGAATCATGAGTGGACAGGGAGACTTATAGGCCGGGTGACGGAATATTATAATAATGAGCTAGATAACCTAGATTGGTGGCAAACTTCTATGACAGCAAGAAGACGGGCACTTGCGTTCTCAGAAAACGAGCGAAACAATGAGCTGGAATTAATTGGTTCAAATTTTAATGCGTTCACTAGTTTTTTTACAGACGAGGATATTATGGATTTTTATAACAATGAAGTAGGTAGGGTAGACGCTGTTACTTATAGATGGAGCCTTTCTACTGTGTTCACAATATTTGGGAATGCTTGGAATGATGGCCGTTTGGTCAAAACTTATAGGCAGGAATATATAGCCGGATACGGGTACAGAGTGCGTGAAGGAGGCGTAACTTACGAAATTCAAAGAGCTGTGTTTGATAATAACTGGTGGCGTAACTAAAAATAATTTAGCTATTTAATTGTTCACTTTATGCCGGAAAAATGCATTGAATTAATGCGATTTTCCGGCGTTATTTCATCCAACTATATTCAAATTGTTATACATTCTAAATGTGAGGGGTAAAGAGTTCATGACAGAAATTAAGAAGCCAAAAAAGCCTCTGTTTTCGCTAATGGCTATTTTAGCATTTATGTTGGTAATAATATATGCATTATCTAATGATGGTTTTCAAGACTTACATATAGGTGCAACAAATGGTGAATGGGCGGCTATGGCTATTGCAGAAAACAATAGGTTTCTTTATGATAGCATTGATGACTTGTTTAATTCATCAATCGTTATCCGGGCAGAGGTTATAAATGAACGAAGTGAGGTTATAAGTTTTGGGGATAGTGTTCAAACACATCATCTATATGCCCTTCATCAGATAAGAGTGTTAGAGGTATATAGATCAAGTTTGGAAATAGATGATATTATTGAAATTCGGCAACTCAAGCAATTTGAAGGCTTGCCACGATGGCAAAGGTTGCTTTTTATGCATCCTTTGCGTGCTACTATTAGCGATTCATCTCTTGTAAATCTTGTATGGGTTCCAATATCTGTAGGTGATGAATTAATTATGTTTTTAACTAGAGAAGTTCGTAGCGGTGAGTTGCCTCCTACATGGGAATTTATTGATGGTGAGCGCAGAGACATCCCCGGAGCTTTTATAGAGGTTGATGGTGAACGCACACGCCACCCTGATTTTACTATAAGACCAATCTTGTGGATTCATTATACTTTTGTGTCTCCAATTCAAGGTGTCTTTTTTTATACGCCTCATGAACTACGAAATAACTGTGATAATTGGACATTTGAACCTATAAATCCACACAACAATTTAGCCTTAACATTAGCAGATTTACAACGACTTCGTGATGATTCAACTTAGTTTGGGGTCATTTTTTCAAGAAAGGATATCATTTAGCATGAAAATAGATCACACTAAAACTCGACCAGCGTATTCGTTCAACCGGGTACAATTGTGAGACCGATTGCGCATAAGCTTTTGATATACCCTCTTCAAACGAGAGCCTGCCCGGGTGTTACTTTCGTGCCTAAGAAAAGGAGCAAATCCGACACGAATATAA
>WQVX01000207.1 GCA_009785615.1 Defluviitaleaceae bacterium
CCTGTAATCCGCGAAGAACGTGTTTTTGTGCCGCTTAGCTATGTAGCCGGGTTGCTTGGCGCATATCCACGCTGGGATGGGACAAACTCGGCTGCATATATTTATCAGGATATAAGCCACTAATAAATGTAATTGCTTGATAGATAAAAGAGGCGATTAATGATCACAGCTTGTTTTGCTGTGGGTCTCAGTCGCCTCTTTCTTATGCAACCCCGTTCTTCTTTTGGGCATCCAACGAGGGAACTTTTGAAGATGTCGTAGATTATCGTGAAAGCTATGCATCATTTACTTTCCCGGCGAACCCCGGAACCGGTGGCAGAGATGTATACCTGGTTATGGGCGTAGGTGATGGGCTGGGGCAAGTTGATAGAGTGCGGATTCCGCTAAAAGGAAATGACGCAGATTTTATTGCTTTTGAAGCATTTGATGCCCAATTGCAACTTCCTATGATTGCTGATATTATGCCACTTGATCTACCTCCGGGACGCCGCTTTTCTGATGTTACAGATGATCATTGGGCAAGAGATTTCATTTATGATATGTATCGCCGTAACTTAATAGCCGGGCGGCCTGATGGCACTTTTGGAGCAAATGACCCCCGCGACTATATCAGAGTTTTTGGCAATGGCTTTCCGAATGGCAGGGATAGAAGTAGAAGCATACCGGGGATTACAATATGGCGGACACAATTGGGCACAAAGATATATTCGTTTAGGTAAACAAAACAACTTTTTCAATACTATATTTGACCAAGGAATTTCATTTAATGATGCTGTTTACCGGGCAGGTACAACCCGCATTACCAGAGAATTTGCGTTTTATCTGCTATTTAGAGTGTTTTCATTGAGTGGCGAGCTTGAGCCGCAATTTTGGAATCGGTTAAGGTATTCGGCACCATTCCCGGATTCCATTCCATTTGTGGATTATAACAACATTTATGTCCACTATCGAGGCTTTATTATGTGGTTGTCTCGTTTTCGTGTTGTAAACGGCAGAAATGGAGGCTTTTTAGATCCAAAACACACAATCACCAGGGCAGAGGTAACAGCAATTTTATTTAATATGACTACTCCATTTGGCTCGACGTTTGAGCAAACCCGAGACTTGCAGCCGAGTATCCCAAGTTTTGATGTGCTGGATCCTAATGGTTTAACGTATACGCCCAGAGTTATTGCCTATAGCCAAGGATCATTTAATAATCACGGTGCAATGCAACATAACTTTACTACGCCAAGAACAGGGCTATATGTTTTCGGCGTCAACAATGGTTATGATCCTGTATTATTTCAGGTGGTTAGAGAAGGGTTCCGTTATCGCTTTGAACGTCTAATGCCCGAATGGGGCAGCACAAACATTTTCTATCTGGAAAGTGGCAGTGTTGTTATAGTTGAGCCTACGGGAATGCACCAACAAAATTTTATATTAACCATTATGCAAAGAGGCGCGTATTCTGCATCCGTGCATCATTATTTTGACCATGGCTATGTGTCACTGCTTGCGATTTTCTCAGATAATGCTGACAGGGCAAGGTTTGAAGGGCTTGATGCAATTGCAGATCGGATATTCTTTGAATTGGTTGGAATGAGTGTAGAAACCGGCAGAGTTGCATCTGCGCCGTTTACTTCCCGCATGGATGCTTGCAGAGAAGGTCATATTGAGCGATATGGTGTAGTATTGAATCATAGTCATTTGTGTATTCCGTACCGTCATACAGATGATTGCGTTAATGCTTCCGGCGTTTTAATATGTACAGAGACAGAGACATACTGTGCTACATCTTGTAGTAACGCATTAGAATTTGCATGGAATGATATTATGCTGGTGACAAACCCCGCCTATGGCAATCCCGGCCGTGCAGCAATAGGAAATCCTGTTTCAACTTGGATAGGGAGTGCTTCTTTTTGGGATACAAGGCCAAACAGAAGTTATAATAGGAGCTTTGTTTGGGGCATGGAGCAGGGCATTTGGACAAATGTATTTATGTTTGAAAGAAATTATAATCAGGTTCCAGGTGTTTATGTTCATGAGCTTGCACATATTTTTGGTGCTAGGGATCATTATTGTGAGCGGAGATATCCAGAGGATGGAGGAGCTGCCTACTGTATAAATGGGTTAATTTGCTCAAACTTAGACTGTAGTCCACATCTGGTAGGCCGTAATCCCCGTCCGGCATTATGTATTATGAATGAGCATTGGGAATTTTCCAATGTAGCAAATATGCACGCTCATGACGTATTTTGTGTTGGATGTATTGATGATATTGCAGCTTTCTTGATGAGAGAAGATATTATTAACTATTTTAGGAAGGAAGACTGATATGAAAAAATTTTTATTTATGTGTGTTACCATGCTTGTGATATTAAGTAATATACCAAACGCATTTGTTAGTATAAACGCAAGTACACCAGAATATTTTTCACCACGATTTCAAAGTGTTGAAGATTTAGTTGAGTGGATTGAAACGGAGGATGCAGAAAACTTTCAAAGTGGACGATATAGGGATTGTTTATTAGCATCAAGGAGTCGAGGCGAGATATTTTTTCCTTATTTTGATTTTCCTGATGTAAGGATGACTCAAATCGTAGTGTCGCCTCAAGGTGCTCGTGTAGATGCTGGAAATATGCTTATATTTATTGAGTTTGCTTCTCTTGTTGTAGATCGAGTTACTGCCACCGTCAACGAAATTAAGCCTGAACTTGTTGATGCGTATGAGGCAGAAGGTATTTATGGTTTTTTTAGATCAATAAGAGGTGGAGTGGTATTTGGAGAGTATTTAATTTCGGAAAGGACAATGACTTTTAGAGATTTAAATACAGGTGAATTAGTAGAACGAAATGTTCCATATATTGTAAACTCTGGATTAAGTCCCGATGGTGAGGGTATATTAACCATTTTTGTAGTAGATGGGATGGAGTTTAGAATAAACTACACTAACGAACTAGCAGTTGAATTTATAAATAGCCTAACTTGGGATAGGGTTGCAATAAATCCATCAGCCCCTACTAGACCCTCGACTACAATTAATAATCCGCCCGTTACTCAACGCCCAACTGCAATTGATCATTTTCCCACCACTCCACCTACAACCACACCTATATCCCCCACAAGCCGCACAATACGCTTTACAATTGGCAATAACAACTACACAATTAATGGCATTTCACACACAAACGACGTTGCGCCCTTTATAGATGTTGCACACGGCAGAACCATGATACCCCTACGTGCTGTTATTGAAGCTTTTGACGCAGAAGTTGAATGGAACCCTACTGCCCGCACTGTACAGATATTTACCGATACAGGAGTGCATCAATTAACCATAGATACGCCCTTGCCCGGTGGCATGGGAGTCCCTGTAATCCGAGAAGAACGTGTTTTTGTGCCGCTTAGCTACGTAGCCGGGTTGCTTGGCGCATATCCACGCTGGGATGGTGAAAACTCGGCTGCGTATATTTATCAGGATGTAACCAGCTAATAAATGTAATTGCTTGATAGATAAAAGAGGCGACTAATGATCACAGCTTGTTTTGCTGTGGGTCTTAATCGCCTCTTTCCTATGCAACCCAACCCCCCCTGTGCGCAACACGCAAGCTATAGAGCATGGTTTAACAGTGCGCAGCAAGGTTATCAATTATTAAATTCTTTGATTTAGCTATTTCAAGTATCCGCTTTGTTGTCCGCTCTCTTCCATCGCTGTA
>WQVX01000208.1 GCA_009785615.1 Defluviitaleaceae bacterium
AGAACACGCCCTCGTACCAGAAAAGTAGGCAAAAAAAGACGATTCATGGGACGTTGTCCCCTAAAAACCCCAAAATCCCCTTCGGGGATTAAAAAATGGTGGTATGAATATGAAGGGTGGGAGAAGTTATAGATGGTGGTAGTAGAAAGAGATTTAGAAATTTTGAAGTTAGTATATAGGATGGGGTTTTGTCTTGGTAGGCACATTAAAGATTTATTAGGCTTTAGTTCTTCTCGTGCCTGTGACCGTAGACTGACGCTTTTAGTTGAAGCAAATTACCTAAGCCGTAAAAAATACTTATACGGTATTCCGTATTTATACACCGTAACCCATAAAGGGCGTATTTTGATCGGAGCAAACAAGCGAGAAAATAAAATCCGCTTAGAGCAGATTAACCACGATACAAAAGTTTTGGATGTACTTATTTATTGTATTTCGAAATATGGTTTTCAGTTAGGCGAGATGCAAAGCGAAAGGGAACTACATATAAATGATGGATTTGGTAACAGAAAACACCACCCAGATTTTATTTTCCAGCATCAAGATAAAAAATATGCCGTTGAGGTTGAGCTAACGCTAAAAGCGAAAGCAACCTTAGAAAAAAATGTGCGTGATAATTATCTGGGCTATGACAAGCAGATATGGGTTACAGGTGATAAAAAGATTGTTAGCTTGTTACAAAAATTTGCAGATGAGTATTCCAATATAGAAATACAAACTTTTGATAAAATTGGGGAGATTTGATGGAAGGAACAGACATAGTAGGCATAGTGATAATTGTAATTATCATATTGCTATTCTATGGGCTATATAAATTTATTCAGAGCTTTAGCACTAGCAATGATGTATTTAATTTTGAACGTGACTATAAACGAGCAACAATGAGAGCCAATTATAAAAACGAAAAGGGAGTAGCAGAAATGGTTTATATTGGGCAAGGGGCAGGCAAGAGAAATGTGTACATTCCAAGTGATGCAAAACACGTTTTTATTTGCGGTACAACAGGGAGCGGAAAAACGGTTGCATTATCAAATTTTATCAAGGCAGGTGTAGAGCATGATTACCCAATGTTGATAGTTGACGGTAAAGGCGATACCGATTCTGGTTCGCTACTTGATATTGTCAGAAAACTTTGTCCCAAGCGCAAACTATACGTTGTTAACTTCAACGAACCAGACAAGAGCAACAGATATAATCCGTTCAAAAATACCAATACAGACGTTATCAAGGATATGCTTGTTAATATGACGAACTGGAGCGAAGAACATTACAAATATAACACCGAGCGTTACTTGCAAAGGCTCTTAAAAATAATGGAGATGGCAGATATAAATTTGTCGCTAGAAAATTTGATACGCTACTTGCCAACGGACAACTTTAACAAACTTAGTAAAGATTTGAGCGTTAAGGAACTGATCACTAAAGAGGAACGTATCGAGGATAGCGAACTAGCCAAGATTAGCGGTAAAATTGCCGAGAGTGCAGCCGCTAGATTTGCAGTCATTAAAGAAAGTAATTTGGGGCAAATTTTTGATGCTTCGGGCATTGATATATACACCGCACTAGAAGAAAACGCAATTATATTGTTTATTCTTAATCCGTTGTTATACCCTGAAATGTCACCGCTCATAGGCAACCTAATTGTTATTGATAGCAAAAAGGCGGTTAGTAAGTTTTTTGTTGCTGAAAAAAAGAAAAAGCGTATTTTCTATATCCTTGATGAGATAAACGTTTATGCATCAACCTCTTTGCTTGACCTAGTTAATAAGTCACGATCGGCAAATATAACGTGTATACTAGCAACACAAAGTTTATCAGACCTTGATGCAGTATCGAGCCAGTTCAAGGAGCAGATAATTGAAAACTGTAATAACTATATAGCACTACGGCAAAATAGCTCCGTAAATGCGGAGCATTGGGCAAGTGTATTTGGTACAAGGGAAACAATGCAAGCTACATATCAGATAAAAGAGGGAGAGAGTACCGAGCTTGGGTCACTTAGAAAGACTAGGGAGTTTATTTACCACCCCGACGATATAAAGTTACTCAAAGCAGGAGCAGGAATTTTTCTTTCAAGGGACGAAATGAAGCATACCAAAGTAAAAATACACAAGCCATTTTAGGATTTTTAGTAACTTTAGAAAAATGACAGAGCATCATTTATTACTCTTTATGTGTAAAGTCAGATCTTCAAAATTGACTGGCGTTTTATGGTATTATTGACTTTTTGAAAAACCAGTCCGAAATAAAAATTATCCACAGGCGTACAAGCCTTGTAAGCACTGGGTTTGTCCGCCATATGGGCGAATCTGATACCTCGCATCTGCGAGCTATCAGAAATACCTTTTTTGCAGGCTTGTTTTCCAGTTTTTGTGATAATTGGTAAGCGTAACCGAAATTCCTATTTGCAAAATTGTAAGCTTCACACACAACGCCATCTAACACTAATTAAGGGGCTGCCTTGCTAAGCATTTTCATGAATAATGGCATTTATTCATTGAAGTGCTTAGCAAGGCAGCCCCGGTTTGGACGTTGAGTTTGATACAATAGCTAATGATGCTGGAATCCAGTGATTATCTGGGGTTTTCGAACTGACAACGCTATTTGTTAGCAAGTCGAGATGATTTAACAGAACTGCTTTAGGGGTAATGCCACTTATAAGTGCATGCCCTTTTGTCACACGTGAACATGAAATTAGAACTCAAACACGTTAGTTAGACTTTCGTGTTCATGTATTTCAATTGAAGTAAAGCACTCGCACTACTTAGTCGTTGCAATTTTTGGGGACTTAACTTCATCCCATTCGTCAATGTGTTTCTGTATCTGATCTTTTCTATAACCACGTAGTATGATCCACATTGAAAACATTAATGAACATGTGTTAAATGAGCCTGCAACAATCAAGTTTACAATGCTGAAATTTGTTGCCAAAACATATACAAACAACGCGTAAACAGATACTAATATAAGTAAGTTTGGTGTATAGTGCTTAAAAAGGCTACTATTTTTCCCTCTTTTTTTGTTAAATCAGATTCCCAATTTAGTCCAACTAAATTCGGTTCGAGAAAAACTTGCATATATGCGGATATAGAAAATATGCCGTCATTTATTATCCTCAATCTAGTAAATATCACAACAAAAAATATAAAAATTGGAATAAATAACAATGGCAGATCAAAATAAACATCTGGAGTGTTCAAATTTGAAACAATATAAGATAAAACAGCTCCAACTGATACGTACGTAACTGTTAAAAGATTTTGAGCTGAATTTTGACGCCGCGCAATTGACGCCCCAAGCAATTCATACTGCTTATCCATGTAATTCATAATAGCTACCTCCATCAATATGAGTTCCTATACAATTTATATTGACATATATAACACATCAGCATGTTGAATATATCCTGTGTTCAAAAATGCTAGTTGTATCAAGGGCAACGTACAAACGCCCGTGTTGATGGTAACTTTGATACAATTACCAGATGCAGAGAAACGCCTTGTTCTCTGGGATTTTTGGCATGTGTAGCGTTTATTTTTATAGAATATAAAATGTGATTTTTAACTAACTTCTCGTAACTTCCCATATGCCGCCATATCCTGTATTTACAGGCTTGGCGGCGTTTTTTGTTTTGGGAGAAACTCACATATACTCTTATAACCGCTC
>WQVX01000209.1 GCA_009785615.1 Defluviitaleaceae bacterium
CTTATTGTTAAGTAGTTATATTGATTTTTACAACTGTACTTCTGTGCAAATGTAAATCCATTTAATTTTCTGCTTTTTTCTTTCTCTCTGTTTGTTTTTGGTTTTGAAGGTGTGTTGTCTTGAAAATGATAATAGTGTGAATATCAATATGGAAATTCATTTAATTCAAAAAACTCATTTATTTGAGTTATTTATGATTAGAGAATCAAATAGAAAAATTGGAATAGTTTCTTGTGATTTGGATATTCTAATAGTTAAGACTATGTAGTAATGGAAGCAGAAGATGTTGCTTGGATAGAGAAGTAGATAGTTCAAGTAGCTTGATTAAATGTTCCTCGATAGCTCAGTGGTAGAGCAACCGGCTGTTAACCGGTTGGTCGCTGGTTCAAATCCAGCTCGGGGAGTAATAAATGTTCCTGTAATCTCAATGGTTACAGGAATTTTTGTATTTAAAATATTATTGAGAAACATTTTTAATTTCTCAACATAGAGAGTAGAGAGGTGACAATATTGAGCGACAACAAATCTTCTGAAATACGCATGGCTTCTTGGAATGTTAACGGCTTGCGTGCTTGTATGAATAAAGGCTTTATGAATTTTTTTAATGAAAATAACTTTGACATATTGGGTTTGCAAGAAATTAAAATGAATCGTGAACAGGCTAATTTTGATTTTGGAGAATATCATCAATTTTGGAATTCAGCAGAAAAAAAAGGATATTCCGGCACTGCCATTTTTGTAAAAAAAGAACCTCTTGCAGCTACTTATGGCATGGGTATACCTCGGCACGATACCGAAGGACGAATTATTACCCTAGAATATGATGAGTTTTATTATATAACTGTATATACCCCAAACTCTCAAAATGAGTTGCGTCGCCTGGAGTATAGAATGGAATGGGAAGATGATTTCCGTGCTTACGTATGTGGCTTAGCTGCAAAAAAAGGTGTGATAATATGCGGAGATCTCAATGTAGCGCATAAAGAGATTGATCTAAAAAATCCTAAAACTAATACAAAAAATGCGGGTTTTACTCCCCAAGAACGAGAGAAAATAACTACATTACTAAACAATGGTTTTACAGATAGCTTTCGCTATAAATATCCTGATAAAGAAGGAGCTTATACCTGGTGGTCGTATATGGGACAAGCCCGCAGTCGTAACGCAGGTTGGCGTATAGATTATTTTTTAGTGTCAGATTCTCTTAAAGAAAAAATAATTGATGTTAATATTTATGGTCAAGTAATGGGGTCGGATCACTGTCCTGTAGGACTGACAATAAAAAATAACCTATGATATATTCAGCCAAAACTGCCGATAAAGAGATGACAGTATAAATTGTAAGGAGAATTCCTATGGAAATTGCAAGCACATATATAAAAGCTCAACAACCTAAAACGGCAGATGTTTCTGCACCCATTACGGCAGAAGGAAATGATTTAGCTCAGATTTCTGAAAAAAATACCGTCCCTTCATCTCCATTGCCGCAAACGGCATTGCTTACAGAAACCTTACAACTTAATGGATTAAAACCTACACCTGAAAATCTTCAGATGCTTATGCAGATGTTAGACGCCGGCATTCCTTTAACGACAAAAAATATTGCACAAATGAACCAAGCCTTTAAAATGACGCAAAATTTAGAAAAGGCATTGTTTTTGTTTCAAAATGACATTCCTATTACTTCTAAAAATGCTTCTCAGCTAAATACTTTAGCTGAGGGTCAAACACAAATAACTAAACAGATCAACACCCTACTTGAAGGGATTTCTTTGCTTAAAGATACTGCCTTAAAGGATGTACTGGTAAAACTACTAGAGTCTTTAAGTCATGAAAAACAAACGAATAATGCGAAAAATAATGTGCCCGTTGCTGAACCTCAAGATTCTCAAAAGGCTGATAGTGTCAATAAACCTCAACCTTTTGCTAAAACAGCAGCTACTCAAGCTATTCCCATGCAAGCTTCACAGGCACAAATAAAAAGCCCGGCTGCTATTGCTGCATTTGCAGAATCCGTAAAATCTGCAAAACCGGCAGTAATGTCATCAACAAACCATATTCCTGTGATTCCTCAAAAAAATATTGCCACAGCGCAGATTGTTCCCCAAGCGGTTGTGCAAGCGCAAGCTACTCCTGTTCCTGTTACACAGGCGGCCTCTCAAGCTTATAATACATTTCAAGCCGAAGCAGCCGTTCCGGCACAGGAACTACCGGAGGCAATACTTCAAGGAAAAATGCCTCAGCCTAGTTCAGCACAGTCAGCGCAGCTAACACAATCGCCACAACCCACGCAATCACAGCCAACGGCTCAACCTTCGCCAACTACGCCTCAAAGTGAGGTGGTTCCACAAGCTCTATCTATGCCGGAGACTGGTATTTTAAAATCTAAACCACAAGTTGCCTTGCCTCAAGAACAGGCGAACTCTTCAAATTTGTTAGCAGAATCTTCTGATTTGTCTGCGCTTCAAAAAAAGCTTTCGCTTCCGCTAGAAAGTAGCTCTGTGCAAAACATGGAGAACTTTGTTAATAATCTAAGGGAAATTTTAGCACAAGCTACCTTGATTGCAGAAAATAGTCAACATGATCCATCAACAGCCAGAGTACTAAGAGATATTCAGGTTTTGACAGAGAAGATGGATTTTACTAATCAAATTAAAAACCAGATCTATGTTCAAGTGCCTTTGACTATAAATGATCAAACATTTAATACGGCACTTTTTGTAAATAAAGATGGAAAAAACGGACAAAAAAGCAAGAAAGATTCCGGCAGTGCCTTAATTGCTTTAGATACTGCATGGTTGGGACATTTTGAAACTTATGTACAAAAAGAAAAACAAGCTATCCACTGCCAGTTCAAACTAAAAAGTGAAGAAGTTGAACAATTGGTACGAGCCAATATCCATAAATTAGATGCACAGCTTAAAGAGTATAGTTATATTTTAGAGTCGTTTACCTTTGTGATAAATGATCAGCCTTTTACGATTTTAGATGCAGCAAAACAAGAAAATTCCCTAAACTTGGATAAAGTTAATCGTCGATCAGATACTGTTTTTGAAGCGATGGCATAAGTAAATGGAATAAAACACCTTTATCAAATCTCATCCAAAAAGAGCCGAGGGTAAAATAATTTAAATTACGCACACTATAGCGATCACATTAAATCAAATGAAATTATTAATAAAGCAAGGATGAAGCAGTGTGCAATCAGTTTCATTGTCACAAGGGCAGCTCTTTGGACTTATGAATATTTTAAAAGAGACGTTAACAATTTTTGATGAAATACACTACAGAAAGACTATTTTTTTTAACGAATGGTCTTTGTATCAGCATATAAGAGAGTTTGAAGCTTATAAAACAACAGACATAGTTCATAAATATGATAAAGTAGGCGTACTTTTGGATGACTTAGAGCCTTATATTCCTTTTAGGCTTACTGAAGAAAATTTTGATCTTTTTATGGAAGCAGTACTAAAACCTCATGAAGAAAATCACTTTATTGCTCATAAAGCTAAGATGGATTTTGTTATGGCAATAAGAGAAATTGAGCTTCCGGATCAATGGGAACAGGCTCTTAATGTTTGTGAAGCTATTAGGGCATTAAGAGAAGA
>WQVX01000210.1 GCA_009785615.1 Defluviitaleaceae bacterium
CTTCGATTATAACGAACTTTTAACTATGCCGAAAAACAAGGGATGGTCTTTAGAATTAGGATTTCATAAAATAACTTCGGCATAGTTTCCGGATTCAAAATAAACCTCTAGAATTGATGGGTACACAAATACTCCATGGAGGTATCCAAATGAACCCATCATTAAATGAACTTATCATTAAAGCCCTAAGCCAACAGGAAGAAGCTGGTTTTGCGGCAGGGACAATTGCCAACAGTAAAAAGGTTTATAACAGGCTATTATCTTTTGCAGCAGAAACGGGTGAAAGTGAATTAAGTGATGAACTCACCCAAGCTTTTATCTCTAATTCTACGAACAGTAAGACAGGCGAGTATTGCCACAGCAGGTTCTGTCTGCATAATCAGGCAGTTGCTCGCCTAAAGAAAGTTAAGGAAACCGGTACCGTCAACTGGTCAAGTATCAATCACATCCGACACAAGAATGAATTACCGTCAGGGGCATTATTCCAACAATATTTGGAGTCTTACCTTGCTTTTCTGAATAGTACAGGAAAGCGTAAAAACACCATAGATAGCTATAGAAATGTTGCTGCGAAATTTTTAATCTTTAGCGAAATAAACGGTGTGCAGCAGATAAAAAACATTCCTCAAAGTTTAATACCGTTGTTTTTTCAGGAATTATCACATTCTTGGTCAGCCACAAGCATTCGGACATCTGCAGCTGCACTGCGTTCGTTATTACGGTTTTTTGAAGCATCTGAATCAACTATCCGTATAATACCACGGCGCTGTCCAAGGAAAACCGATATCACACAATCGCTTACAGAACCCCAAAAGGAACAACTTTGGGAATACCTCAAATGCGCGGATATGCCAACCAGGGATAAAGCCATTGTTATGCTAATGCTTTTTGCTGGTTTGCGCCCTTCTGATGTTATAAATTTGAAGCTTGAGGATATTAAGTGGATGAACAACACAATCTGCTTAATACAGCAAAAAACCGGTAAACCATTGACGCTACCGATGGCACCTGTCATAGGAAATGCTATAAAAGATTATGTTTGCAACTACCGGCCAATAGTGACCCATAGAAATGTTTTTCTAAAATCAGTGGCACCATATACGCCACTAAGCGATCATGCCGCCTGTCATGCTATCATAAAGAATGCACTACATCAGGCTTGTATTGATACCGAAGGCGGAGAACGCGGCGGGAGACTGCTGCGCAGGAGCGCGGCCACGGGTTTCTTGAGGGCTGGCGTTAGAATGAGCGACATTTCTGCCGCTATGGGGCATTCAAAACAAGAAACCACCGAAATATATCTATCGAATGATGAAGATGCTATGCGAAGATGCGTATTGCCACTCCCTCGCACAACGAAGGCGGGGTGTGTAATATGAACGCAATCACCTTTAATTCTGCCGGAATCACTTTGGATGAACTGGTCGAGGGATTTATCCAGTTCAAACGAGCAACGGGTTATTGCTATAATACTGAGGAATATTATTTAAAGAAATTTGTTTTGCACTGCAAGACAAAGGGCTGCACAAATGCACCTGGCAAAGCAGAATTCTTAGCGTGGATAGCTAAACGACCGAACGAACTCCCCCAAACACAGCATACCCGCATCTCTCCAATAAGGCAGTTATATGCATATATGCAGGACATGGGTTGGGAACTCTCATTTGTTCTTCCTAAAAGCGTGAAAAACAGCTCTGATAAATATAGGCCACATTATTTCCGGGAAGAGGAAATAATACGATTCTTCAGTGCCTGCAACAATTTAGCCGCCCGAAAAGAAAACCCTTGCCGTGAAATTATTCTCCCTGCAGCATTCCGACTAATATACTGCCTGGGGCTCCGCCCGTTTGAAGCTATTAGGCTTAAAACCTCGGATGTCTCCCTTAAAAATGGTTACATCGACATCATAGGATCAAAGCATCACAGGGATCGTCGATTGTTTATAAGCGTAGAACTGGTTAATTACTTATCTGAATATGCCATGAAGATTCGTTCAGTTTGGTCGGCTCATAAATTTTTTTTACCAAAAGGAGAGGTTGATTGTTATGCCGATGGATATTTAAGCACTAACTTCCAAAAAATATGGGCATCCATCGCTAATGCGCATACAGATGGCCGAGTTAGGTTATACGATATGCGACACCACTTTGCCTTTGAAAACATCAACCGTTGGATACGGGAAGGCAAAGATGTAAACGCCATGGTTGCGTATTTATCAAAGTATATGGGGCATTCATCCATCGAATGCACATATTATTATATCCACCTCGTACCACATTTTTTCAAAGATTATGCCTCCGTTGTAAAAAATCTAGCGGATGTGCTACCGGAGGTGGAGTATGAAGATTAAGAAGAACTCCAATGGGGTGGTTTATCTATGGACACGCCTCCATAATTATCTTGATGAATACCTGCTTTTGGTGCGAAGTGTCAGCCACCATACCGTCATAGCGTACAAGGAATCCTTAAACAGTTTCATTTCTTTTCTAACTGAAAACAAGAGGATTCCACGTAATAAAATGGATTATACTATATTTAACAGACAGAATGTTAAAGATTATTTGGCATGGATGCGGCATGTACGCAAACTTGCCCCAAAAACATGTAATCTCCGGCTAACGGCCATCCGTGCATTCCTTGCGTATAGTGCAGAGGAGGATATGTCACTTACACATCTGCAAGTCGAGGTTGGGAATGTAAAGAATCTTACTGTACCGGACAAGCCTATAGAGTATTTACAAAAGGTAGAGATGCGGGCACTATTAAACGCCGTTGGTTCAGCAAGCAAAACAATGAGACGAGATCGTATGATGTTGATTTTCGAGTATGATACGGCGCTTAGGGTTGAAGAACTGGTAAATGTTCAACTCCGCGACCTCCACATCGAAAAAGATAATGCGTTTGTCTCTGTTATTGGCAAAGGGCGTAAAATGCGTAATATTCCACTCATGGAAAAGACTATTTGCCACCTGGAGAAATATCTTAATGAATTTCATGCCGATTCTTCCATGAAGAGCGAAGCGCCACTATTTTACTCAAGAAAAAATGGGAAACCACATGAGTTATCTACGGACTCAATCGAAAAACTTTTGAAAAAGTACGCTATGCTTGCGAAGGCATCTGTTCCGAATATGCCGTTCAGTATTTCGTGTCATACGATACGAAGAACCCGTGCAATGGATTTATATCAAGCCGGTATTCCACTTGTTTATATTGCACAAGTGCTCGGGCACAAAAACATCTCTACAACAACAGGTTTCTATGCTTTTGCCACAATCGAAACCTTGCAAGAAGCATTCAAACAGGCAGCGCCCATGGCCTTCGATGAAGAGGCGGAATGGACTTCCCCGGCTGCTTTAAACATGTTGTTCCGTTTGTAAGGTTAAAGACTATGCCGAAAAACCTGTTTTGATTTCTTGGATACATCTTCGTTTCAGCCTGTTTTTCGGCATAGTTAAAAGTTCGTTATAATCGAAG
>WQVX01000211.1 GCA_009785615.1 Defluviitaleaceae bacterium
AGGGAAGCCCTAAAAAAAGATATTGATTTATTACCAAATGAAGCATTGGCAGATTTGCATAGGTATGTAGCCTTGCAAAAGTTCTATTTTGATGCTTATGAAGATGATACCGACTATCTAAATTCAATACCCGGCATGGCAGAGAAAATTATTTCAGGTATGTGTGAGCCTTTAAGTGAAAGTGTTCCTGCTAATGAGGTGGATTGGTAATGTACTCAGTAGCCTATTCAAAGCAGTCTTTGAAAGATATACCAAGACTCAAATCAGCAAAATTAGACAATCAAGCAAAAACACTAATATCTGTTATTCAACAAAATCCATACCAAACCCCTCCTCCTTATGAAAAATTAAGAGGGAAGCTGAAAGGGGCATACTCACGTCGCATTAACCGTACACATAGGCTTGTTTATGAGATTTTCGAGGATGAGCGCATCGTAAGGGTCATAAGTATGTGGACACACTACGAGCAATAAATAGCATTCTTTGTTAGAATAGTTAAACATCTTCACACAACCTGTCGGTATGTTTTGTTATTTGGGAATTGATGGCAGGGCAAAAACAATCCTGCAACATTTCAAAAACACCCGTCAGCAAAAGGAAGAATAAATATGGATTATCAAGATTTATTAATAAATATCTCTGAACAATACAGCCAATTATTAGGCGATAATTTAGTAGGCATATATGTGCATGGGTCTATTGCATTTGATTGCTTTAATTGGGATAGGAGCGACATTGATTTTATTGTAGTAATAAATGAATCCATACCGCAACAAACAAAATTACAACTTTTGCAAGTGTTGGCAGACCTTAGAGATAAAGCTCCGCCCAAAGGATTTGAGATGAGTATAGTGCTTGAAAAATATTGTAAAACATTTGTTTATCCAACTCCGTATGAAATGCATTTTAGTGGTGTTTACACAGAAGAACACATGAAAAAACAGCTCTCATTATGCAATGACGAACGAATCGATGAGGATTTAGCTGCTCATTTTATGGTCATAAAAAGTGTCGGTGTTGTGATATACGGCGCACAGGTAGAAAATGTTTTTGGTGTTGTGCCGCACGAGGCTTATTTAGACAGCATTTGCAAAGATATAGTAAATGCTAATGAACACATCGCCGAGTTTCCCGTATATATCATCCTAAATTTATGTCGTGTTTATGCATACATAAACGATGGGTTGGTTGTATCTAAGGAACAAGGTGGGAAATGGGGGCTGGCAAACCTTCCTGAAAAATATCATAATCTTATTTCCTCAATGTTAAACAACTATGTTAAAGGCTCAGCGTTTTCCAATGATGAAACCCGGCAAATCCAATTTGTCGGCTATATGTTGGATTTGATATTCAACACGACAAAATTAGGGCGATAAGGAGATATATCAATGCCTATAAAAGAAAATGCTCATAAGTTATATTTGCTGATTAGTGCAGGACTGATTATGTATGGAATAATAATGGGCTTAATTGGTAGAGGGCAAATACATCTGCTTTTGGATATAGCGGATAATACGCCCATTCATTTCCACGCTCTTAAAACGTTCACTTATCAAAGCAACATTTTGTTAGTTATCGGTTTTTTGACCATGTTGGTGTTATATAAAAGCAAGGTAAGACACTATATTTCTACTTCTATTATGTTGGCAACCGGATTAACAGGATTGGTATACAATTTTTTGTTGGTGCCATTTGCACAAGCCCCCCTGCCATTCTTTAACTTCGAAAATTTCTCAACCCATGTACTTGCGATGGTACTTCCTCTGTTAAATTATCTAATCTTTGAGGATAAGGGGTTACTAAATCAGCGACACATTTTGGTGGGTATGATTTTTCCAATTGTATACTGGGCAGTATTTGTAACCATTGGCGAACGAATATCCTTTGTTCCCTACTTCTTCATGAATCCCGGTTATGTAGGTTGGGCTACGGTGTTTGCATGGTTTGGCGCATTACTTGCCATTTTCTCCGGGTTAGGTTTTCTGCTGGTGTTATATGATAAAAGCCGAATTATCAAGTAATCTAAGGAAAATGTTTTATTACCGTGCAGGCGCAATTATTATCGAAGATAATCATGTATACAAATCTTTCGGTATGGATGGTGCAAAGGAATATTTGTATTGGCTACCACTAGGCGAAATGGCAGATATAGTGCTATTGCCGGAGTTTTTCAAAACAAGACTGCACAACTTGCCACTTTTTCTATCCTATGTATCCTGATCATTTCAAAATTTTAATTGACAAATATATACTTACGCCTGTATAATAAGGAATATGCGATGTAGTTTTGTGGCTCGTTGGTCAAACGGCTAAGACACGGCCCTTTCACGGCTGAGATAAGGGTTCGATTCCCTTACGAGTCATTTTGTATTTTTATCACACGGCGCCATAGCCAAGTGGTAAGGCAGAGGTCTGCAAAACCTTTACTCCCCGGTTCAAATCCGGGTGGTGCCTTTAAAAAAGCCTTGTAATCTTAATGATTATGGGGCTTTTGTGTTTTCATGAGTATAGTTTTTGAGTGAAAAATTATGTCCTTTTCAAACAAGAGCCTGCCCGGATGTTGCTTTCGTGCCTAAGAAAAGGAGCAAATCCGACACGAACATGATACATTAAACTTCTTGTTGCGACCTCGGGGGAGGATGGCTGCCCCGCAACTTGCTGCGGGACAGCCGCTTGGGCAAGCTCTGAATGAAAAGGTATATATAAATTGAAGGGTAGGAAACGAAAATCCAACAAATAATAAAAGCGCGTAGGGGTAATGACAAAGTTCGTCATAATCACTCACGCGCATAAATTCAGCTTTAGAATAAATCTACGGGCAGAACCACATACAATTCTGTAGCAATACACAAAACAAACCTATTAACATCACTGTAAGTTGCCAGCCATACAGAGTTGAAAACAAAGCCAGTTTATAGTATACTAACAGCGTTGCAGCGGCAAGCTAAACTTGTGCCTGTGAGTGATACTCTCTATCACCTACAGCCTCCGTGACACTCGTCGAAAAGTGTCGCGGACGTTGCACCAAAGGGCAAGCCTTTTTCTAAGTTTTCATTTCAAAAACATTCTAACACTTTCCTATGAATAGTTCAAGCTATTATTTCATTTTTTTGTAAATTTTTGTGATTTGTTGCTTAAAGGGATGGTTTTATTGGTCTATGCTAAAGATAATCCGCATGATAAAAGACACAAAGAATTGCTTTCCAACAAAAAAAGCTTCCTTAGCCTGCTTAAAGATTGTGTTAAAGAACCCTGGGTTTATGAGTTAGATGAGGATAGCATTACTAAAACTAACAACAGCTTTATTCTACAGGATTTTTCTGAGAAAGAAGCAGATATAGTATATGAAGCAACTTTAAATGGCAGGACAGTAATATTTTATATTCTGCTGGAATTGCAAAGCAACGTTGATTACAGGATGCCTTACAG
>WQVX01000212.1 GCA_009785615.1 Defluviitaleaceae bacterium
GTAATGTAGCTAGTGCTGCGGTGAATACTGCAAGTAATGTAGTTAGTACAGTAGGTAATGCAGTAAGTAGTGGAGTAGCCACAGCCGCAAATGTAGGGCGAAACGTAGCATCAGCGGTAGTAGATACTGGACGCAATGTAGCTAGTGCTGCGGTGAATACTGCAAGCAATGTAGCTGGTGCAGTAGGTAATGCAGTAAGTAGTGGAGTAGCCACAGCCGCAAATGTAGGTCGAAACGTAGCATCAGCGGTAGTAGATACAGGGCGTAATGTAGTAAATACCGCCTCTAATGTGATAGGCAGTGGTATAGATGCCATAGGCGGAGCTGCCACAGCAGCAGGAGGCTGGATAGGTGATAGAGTAAATGATGCAAGAGAATGGGTAGGTGAAAACGGAGGTCTGGGTGGCATAGCCAGAGCAGCATTAGACCCATTACATTTGCCCTTCCGAATGATGGATTCAGCTTTGCAAGATAGAAGGGAGAGAATAAACTCAGGGGAACAGCAAGAAGGATGGTTAACCCGAGGATGGAGAGCAGTAACAGGAGGTGTAGCTACCGCTTGGGAAGGTTTAGGAAACCTAATATATACGGAAGGAAGTAATAATCCATTAGCACAATTTATGGGCGAGTGGACAGGCGTAAGACAAGGCGGCGATTCAACATTTGCATCCATGTTGGGCAGTGGTTTTCGAGGTGTTACAAACAGTGTAGCCAATTTTGTCGATGGTACTGTATCAATGGTAACAGACCCACTAGGAACAGCAGAAGGATTAGTCGCAATGGTCGCACGCCCCGGCGAAATCTTTCCGGCATTGTGGGATGTATTAAAGAACAACTTTATAGACAATGTAATAAACGGAAGGCCGGAAGATAGAATAGCGTTCTTCACAGAAATACTTGGTGATATTGTAATAGACAAACTAACCGGGGGCACTTCCGCCGCTAACAGAGCCAACCGAGCAGCCAACATGGCTGGTAATGCTGCCGATTTAGCCAGAACGGCTAATAGGGTTACTCCGAATAATCCGGGGAGGCTTCTGCCAACACCGGGATCAGGTGCTCCTACACCAAGCCGTGCAAGTAATATTATAATCCCAGGGCAAGGTACACCAGGCAATCCAAGTAATATTATACTTCCGGGGCAAAGTACGCCAGGCAATCCAAGTAATATTATACTTCCGGGGCAAGGTACGCCAGGCAATCCAAGTAATATTATACTTCCGGGACAAAGTACGCCAGGCAATCCAAGTAATATTATACTTCCGGGGCAAAGTACGCCAGGTCGTCCAAGTGATCTTATACTTCCGGGGCAAAGTACGCCAGGTCGTCCAAGTGATCTTATACTTCCGGGGCAAAGTACATCTGGGCAGCAACCATTGAATACGGGGCAAAATTCGATTGGTAGGAATCAAAGAACTAACGGCAACCAAAATCAACAGAATACGCAATCAGCTCAACCAAATAATCAATCCGTACCACATAATCAATCTGCGTATTCTACTGACGCATGGCGAAATCACCTGCATAATCAATATGGTGCGGATAATGTTACGCTGAATCGAAGAACACCACATAATCAATCTGCATATTCTACCGAAGCATGGCACAATCACTTACAAAATCAATATGGTGCAGATAATGTTACACGACATACAAATTTAAGCGATTTTGAAGCTAGACAATGGTATTTAAATCAAGAAGCTCAAATAAGAAATATGCTTGACACAACAAGTCCACTTCAGCAACAGGCAAATCAAGCTTATAATTTAAGAAATCAATTTAGAACACAAGCTCGTGACTTAATGGCAAATAGGTCAGCAGCAGAAATTTTATCTATAACAGAGCCTAATATGACTTGGGCACAAGTTATTGCTAAATATCAAGGTAAAGGTTTATCAGGTGATGCTCTTTGGCAAGAAATCATCAATGCGTCAACACGTTCAAGAGTAAGTGTAAATCAAAGTTTAGGTTTGCAATAAAAATTATTTTACAAGTGGAAGCATTGCAATCAACTCGAAACACAGCAATTATTACCATGATATTTAGAATAATGAATAAATTGGGAGGATCAACATGACAATTTTGAAAAATGTAACAGAAATTCAAAATCTATACACATATTTTGAATTCAAAGATTATGATGGATGGGATGAGTTTGATATTATATTATTAACTTTAACCAAACATATGGGATGCCATGAAATAGAAAAACTTGAAGGCGTTTATTCTAAACATTGTATATTAGATTTTAATGGTTTAGATTTCAAATTAATGTATCATGAAGATTTTGGTAACTATCTTTGCAATCAAGAGAAAAAAGATGAAAATTATTATAACGAACTAGAATGTATTGCTAAAGAAGTTGTAAGCAGATTAAATACTAACACTATTAACTCAACTACCATTGCTTAAAAGCGGTGGGTTTAATGTGCGGTTGTTTTCCTGCATAACTATGGAAAGGAATGTAGATTAATTATGGAAGAATTAGTGTATGAGCTTTTAAAAGAAAAAAACTTTATCAAAGATGAAGATATAATTGCATATAATGAAGTTAAAGTTGAAGCAGATGAAGTAATAATAAAAGGAAATAAGCTAGGACTAATTCAACTTGCGGATTATTTAGTTCAAATAGCGATTAGCGATAGGGACAAGCAACATGTTCATTTAGATGGGGACAATTATTTTGACAAATCAAACTGTGAAATGATTATTGTAAAAGAAAAATAGTCTCATCAAAACTCTACTAGTGTCTATCCAAAGTATAAAACTGCATCAAGAAATTACTGGCAATACTCCATAGAATTTAAGGCTTACAAGCGTTGTCTACACTTGTAAACGATGCTATAGGTTAGACTTGGCATACTGTTAGTAATGTAGCAATGGCACGAAAATTTATTCCTTAATATGTAAGCCTCTTAATTGATTTGCAAAAAACTTGCGGAAAAGAGGAAAAAATGAAAAAAACATATCATCCAATAGGAACGGTAGTAACCTTATATAATGGAACAAAACCAATAATGATCTATGGTAGATTACAACGTCGTGATAATTCGGAAGAAATATATGACTACGTTGCTTGCCTTTATCCAGAAGGAAATATTGCTAACAGTCACAATATTTTCTTCCATAACAAGGATATAGAACATGTACTTTTTGAAGGCTATCAAACACCAGAAGATGACGAATATCAAGCCCTTTTACTTGAAGAAATGTCAAAATTAAAACATACGAACCCATAAAGAAGCTTGTGATCGTAAGATAAAAATAGCCTGATTTCATGAAAATTTGAATGTTACAAAAAAATGACCAAAAGAATTCATACTGCTGTCTGTTTTTTTAGATAGCGGTTTGGATTCTTATTTTTTTGAAGCAACA
>WQVX01000213.1 GCA_009785615.1 Defluviitaleaceae bacterium
CAAAAGATCAGCAAGAAATTGATAGCCTTCAAGCTGAGATAAGTGAGTCATTACGGCAGATGAATTAGAAATTTCTCAATTTGCTTGGACAAGTAGAGATAGTGAAAATTATCTTTACTTGCCCGGCTTTGCAATTTGATGTTATGTTTATAATGTTAACTAGTTAACTTGAAACATTTGAAAAAATCAAATATTATCCCGATTGAGCAATCGTTAATAAAAGCTCTTTAATTTTTTTTATTTTTTTTGGAGCTACATCTACTGATACATTGTTATCAAGAACCACTATGCCTTTTGCTTCATCAATAGTTGATATTTTTTCAACATTTATAATAGCCGATCGGCTACATTTAAAAAATCTATTGTCTAGCTCCTTTTCTAATGTGTTTAAAGTTTTGCGAAATTCGTAACGAACATTACCGCTATACAATTCTATCATATGTGCAGTGGTAGAAACTTTAAAACAAATTATTTCTGAACAAGGTATTGATTTAGTTGATTTTATTTTTTCGTTTGAATAGCTAAATACAAATCTGTTTTGTAATGGCGTAGTGTTAGTTGTATATTTAAAATAGGCATTAAGAATACATTTATGTATTCTGGTATTTATGTTATCTATACCTTTTACTATGTAGTCTAAAGCCTCCACGCCATATTCAAAGGTCATAGCAAGAGACTCTGCATCCACTGTAATAAAAGCAATAAAAGCCCGTGGATCATAGCTGCGTATAGCTTCTGCCAATTCTATACCATTCATGTTGCAATTAAGATCAACATCAAGAAAATATA
The DNA here is from genome assembly GCA_009785615.1 of Defluviitaleaceae bacterium. Taxonomy (GTDB): domain Bacteria; phylum Bacillota; class Clostridia; order Lachnospirales; family WQUN01; genus WQVX01. The sequence goes on from WQVX01000213.1 coordinate 790, forward strand.
GTCCTGCTACTTTGTTATTGTGCAGATACTTTAATATTTCTTCCGGTGATTCTGTAGCAATGGTAATTTTAGCGGACAAATCTTCCATTGTTATAAATTTCCGTATGACTTCTGTAATAGAAGTTAACTGGCTGTGATTATCCTCACATACAAATATGTCGAGCATAACTACCTCTTTTTGGTTTAAAATTGTGTTTTAATCTATAATAACAGTCAATTTTTGTGTAAAGTACCCATCTTTTATATGGGTGCTTATGGTCAGGTTTTCATTTTTACTCAATAAACAAGATATAATGTAAAGGCCATAACCACGGTCTCCACTTTTTGTAGTAAATCCTTTTTCAAATATTTTATCTAAAGGTGGTGGATTGGAGCATGTATTTGCAAAAGCAAATATAATTGTGCTTTTGCTTTTTAGTGCCATAAATTTTATCATAGGTTGCCGGGTATCCTTACATGATTTACACGATTCAATGGTATTATCCAGTAATATACCAAAAATGCGACATACATCAATTAGCTTTGAAATTTTCACCTCTTTAATTGTTTGCACCATTTCAATATGTACATTTATGTCTTGTTGCTGCGCATACAATAATTTAAGCAGCAAAATGCTTCTTAATTCTGATATTTCCAGCCTTGCAAGTATGTTTAACGGGGAATTGCTTGTAGCTACTTTATCAAAAGCTACCATATAATTTTTGTAATACTCACGGGCACCATTTATGTCATTGCTTTCCAAAAGTCCATAAAAGCCAAGTAAAATATTTTTGTGATCATGTATAAGCCCTTTAGCTTTAATTGCCGATTCAATTAATTCTGTAGTATAAGTTTGTAAATTTACTAATAATTCGTTTTGATGTTTTATTTCAATTTCATTTTGAAATTTATCTGCGAATGTAATTATTGCGAATGCAAAAAATCCAAAGTAAATGGTAAAAGAAAAGAAATGGACACCCATCATGGTATCTGTTCTAATAATAAAAAAAGTATTAGCAAAAAAATATACAAAGACTATAAAAGCTCCACAAATCATGTAAATAGCAAATTTCTTTTTTGTTTCATTATCAAAATTATAAAACTTGCTTCTAAGTACATTTCCTGCTTGTTGCGAAATAAAGAAAGCCAAAACAAAGATAATGCTCAAGTAAGCCAAAGATATTATCCATCCACTTAAAAAATACACTTCAGAACTAAACTCTTTAACAAAAAGCATTATTGCGTTAGATAAATTGCCGGCTAATAAATAAATAACACTTGCAAATACAGCGTAAAAAAGATTGAGGGATAAAGTTCTAATTTTTATAGTTGCAATAAGCACCATAGTTGCAATCTGAAAAATATTTATTATCATTGCTACTACATCAGATCCGGGCATAGTATAATTATATACACCAAATGCAACTATTGTCATAAACAAAATTGCAATGATGGCTTCTGTTTTACGAAATTCAATATTACTTATATTTGTGAACACAAAATAATAAATGGTAAATTCAATTAGCAGCATTGAAAAAATTTGTATAACCATGAAATATCTCCCAATATCCAGGTTGAACCTTCTCGAAATTTACAATCACTTCCAGTTTAGCATTATACCATAGCTCCAGCTAATTGTATCAACTTTGTCATAAAAAGACTATTTTTGTCATAATTTCAGACCTTTCTCGACATTTGAAGGTAATACATATATCATATACTAAAAAAAATTTTAAGGTGAGCGATGGATTATACGAATATAAAGCAACAAGGCGAAGATATTATTCTTACAGGTATTAAACACTTTATTCCTTCTCAAGTTCTGGATTGTGGGCAATGCTTTCGCTGGAATGAGGAAAACAGCATTAACCATTATAAAGGCATAGCACAAAATCGGACATTGGAAATTTCTCTGGAAAAAGAAGAGCTTATTCTAAAAAATGTGTCTTTAAACGAGTTTGATACTATCTGGAGAGATTATTTTGATTTGAACCGCGACTATGGTGAGTTGCGACAGCTCTACGCTACGGATGAAATCTTATGCAAAGCTATAGCTTTTTCTCCGGGACTTAGAATAATGCGGCAAAATGTCTGGGAGATATTGATTACTTTCATACTAAGCCAAAATAGCAACATTCCGCGAATTAAAGGAATGGTAGCACGACTTTGCGAAGGATTTGGACAAAAATTACAATGCGGATATGCTTTCCCTACCCCGGAAGCTTTGGCTGTACTATCTGGCGAGGATCTTGCAGATATAAGAAGTGGCTATAGGGCACAATATATTATAGATGCTGCACAACGAGTTGCAGATGGAAGGCTTAATTTAGCGGATTTAAAAAATATGCCTACCGATTATATTCGGCAAGCATTAATGGAGGTTCATGGTGTAGGGCCTAAAGTTGCAGACTGTGTGTTGCTATACGGATTTGGAAGAGTAGAATGCTACCCTATGGATGTGTGGATGAAAAGAGTTATGGCAAAATATTATCCCGACGGGTTCCCCAAAGAGTTATTGGATACCGCCGGGATAGCTCAGCAATTTTTGTTTCATTATGAAAGAACTGCAA
>WQVX01000214.1 GCA_009785615.1 Defluviitaleaceae bacterium
AATAAAATAAAAAAATGTAGTAATATGTAGATGTCATTACATGTTGCTACACCAAAAGGGGGAATACCATATAACGTATGGTGAACTGTTTGTACTAATAAGCAAACAATGGGCAAATGTAAATGATATAAAGCAGTTATGCGGTAATGGTCGAGATGAGGCTCGTAAAATTAGAAATGAGATAGAATCCGACATAATAAGCCGTGGTAAAAAACTTTTAAGTGGTAAAGAAAAAAAAGTTCCTATGTCTGAGGTTATTGATTATCTAAATATGGATATTAACCATATAGCCCAAATGGCTATGTTAGAAAAGAGAATCAATAATGACAGGAGAATATAACAATGGCTATATTTAAGTCAAAAGTAGCCACAAAAGACGGACGGAAATGGTATTTTTCCGTTTGTTATTTAACCGCCAATGGCGAGAGAAAACGAAAAAAAGGACAACTATATACAACTAAACAAGAAGCACAGGAAGCTGAACGACAATTTTTAATACATACGTCACATAATAGAATTGATATGACACTTGAAGAAATGTACTATAAGTATATCAGCGATACCGAGGGAAGCATCAAAGGATCTTCTAAATACTGCAAAAATGGTCGTGTAGAAAATCATATTTTACCTTTCTTTGGGAAGATGAATATTCACAGCATAACTGTTCAATCAGTCATGACGTGGAAGTCAGAACTTAATCAAGGTACATACGGTAAAGGAAAAAAATATTCGATAAGATTTAAAAACAATTTATTAGGTGAACTAAAAGTTATCTTAAAATATGGCGTATATTATTGTGGTTTGAAAGAGAATGCAGCAATTAAGGCAAAGCTATTTCACGATAAGAGCGAAGCCGTAACCACTGATGAAGAAAAGGTCAGATACATAACCCCTAATGAATACAATCTATTTGCAAGTGTTATTGACGATATTGTTTTTAAGGTATTCTTCGCTTTTTTATACTATATGGGCGTTAGAAAAGGTGAAGCACAATCTTTGACTTGGGAAGATATATTTTGGGAAACAGATCAAGTGCGAATTATTAAAACAATTACTAATAAAACCTATGAGCTAGACAAAGATGGTTTTCAGTTCAAAATAACGAATACAAAAAATCGTAAAAATCGGACAATTAAAATGCCTGTAGTATTAAAAAATATGTTGCTGGAACTGTATAAACACTATAACGACTATGAAGGATTCAACAATAAGTGGTTTGTTTTTGGGGGCTATAGACACTTGCCTGGTACTACAATGGACAGAAGAAAAGATTACTATTTCGATTTAGTAGAAAAAACCTATGGAAAGGCTATCAATAGAATAACTAATCATGAATTTAGACATTCTCACGCAAGCTATTTAATTAGTAGAGGGGTTAAGGTTGAACGCATTGCATATCGACTAGGAGATACTGTCGAAGTTGTATTAAAAGTATATGCACATCTATTTCCAGAGGTTGAAGATGAAATTATTGGGGAACTCGACTTGATTGAAAACAGCTACAAGATAGATGAAAGCACAAAAAAAGAATTTTAGAAAGCCCGTCAGCTACAAAATTCTTCAAACCAGTTAAAGTGTACCTTAACTGTACCTCAAAGGGTATTAAACTATCTATAACCGCCATAAATAGGGCGTTTATAACTTTATGGTGGAGAATACAGGAAACAACTTTATACTACTGATCATAACTGCTAACCACGCAATATGCCGAATATAAGGCGTTTATGCGTACTCGTGTTTTATCAAGAATTGATAAGATACGAAAAAAGTGTACCTCAAGCGTACCTTGATAACAATAATTTTAGACAGGACTTTTTATAGAGAGCGGAAAAACCCGTTCTTTATTTTTTGATCTCGGTAACGCTAGGCTACACCCTATATAACGCCACGGCACAGCTAAACACAAAGCATTTGCCGATACTTACCCCTTCCATTATGAAATGCATGTGCTAAAATGTGTACAATGGGCAAAAATCCCAGAAGCAGGAGAACTTGTTTTATAACAAGTTCTTTTTTACATAGAAAGAAGGGTTTTGTCATGTAATGTTGAACAAAGTCGCATCACTCTACAAATAGTGATAATTTGCGACAATATAATTTGGTACATTGAAATTGAGGGGGAATTTTTTTATGAATATGTACAGGAACAGAACGCTATCAAGTGGGAATCTGGAAGGTTTCAACTTTGAAGCAACCAAAAGAAACGTAAATAATTATTTTATGAATTTGGAAGCCTTAGAGTGGGAATGGTCAAAATTAAACGCCCAAAAGGGATTAACGGCTAACTATGATTTTTCGGTTGAATACAGAAAGCAACCATATATCGCCATTGGCAAAGATTTTCTTAACCTATCAGCCAAAGAGCTTACAGAGGACAAGTTAAGAGAGTATATATCTAATTATTATTGGGCTAGAAGCATTTTGTCAGATGTAGAGCAGTTATACATAATGGAGTATTTCATCAATCGCAAATATGAGGACGAGATTGTAGACTTGTTAGGATTTAGTAATAGTGATAGTAATGAATTTAAGAAATTAAAACGCAGTGCAATTTATAAGTTTGCAGATTTTCTAAGCATTTTAGTTAAGAATGTAGAAAACATGAAAAAGAAATAGGGGAAATGGATATATGAAAAATATGGGTAAAAATGTTTTAGTAAATGAGATAGTAAATTTTTGTTTTGACTATGGGGTAATTCACGAATCAATTGATGAGGATGAGTTAAAGAGTATAGTATACAATCATTTAGAAGAAGAGCCGTTTATTGAAAACCTAATCAATACAATTATAATAAAAAGTAAAAGTTGTCCGACCTTAGACATAGACAGGTTAAAGGATTTATTGATCGAGCTTGAAAAAATACGGCTAGAGTTAGAGTACAAGGACTACAAATAGAGTGTATTATCACGCTACCAATGAGGGGCGTTTTTTTATTTTCTGTGCTTAATACAGCTTGGGAAATAATTTATTGATGTCTAAAAGGGCATTACTTTGTGGTTCTAATCATGTAAGACATGAGAATATACATATAGAATATACCTTCTGCGCCTAAATACGCTGTATTTACGCCCTCTCTCCACTTCGCAAGAGATGGGTCTAGGCTGATTTTAACACCCTAGACCCATCTCTTACTACGTTAGCACTCTATTAGAGAGTGGCTAGGCGCAGAAGTCTATAAAGAAAATTTGGGAAATAATTTTTTGAGGGGAGAGAAAAGGGATTTGGTATTGGTTAGGATTTATTATATTACCTACTTTTTTTGACTCGTCAAAGGTTTTGGTTGCTGGTGCAACCTCCGGGCGTATTCATTATCAAGAACACGCCCTCGTACC
>WQVX01000215.1 GCA_009785615.1 Defluviitaleaceae bacterium
GAAGATGTTATGGACTTAGAAGAGTTGCTGATTTTCCCAAAACCAGAAGAACCCGAAAGAACAATGGAAAAGCATAAACTTACAATATACAAAACAAAGCAAAGAGATTTGCCGTTACTATAAAAGTTATCAAATAATTGAATGTAAGCCATTCTAAAGTTTTGAGTGGCTTACATGGGGTTATTTTGAAAGGAAAGATGGCTTATGAGTGCAATTACTGTTATAGCTTTTCCCAAAGAACTGGAAACACCTCGTTTATCAGACATAATCAATAAAAAAATAGCATTTAACATAAATTATGTCGTAGACATTTTCCAAGAAGAAATATGTAGATATTCTAAATCGCCAATAAGAGTAAATGATGTTATATTTTCAGATATAGAAGATAGAAATATGAATATATATTTTGATAATTGCTTTAAAAACTCATTTATTTATGATATCTGTATAACTAAATCAAAGTATAAATTTGACGAAAAAATTAAAATTTTTAGAGGAAATAAAAAGAAAAGGATAAAAAAGCGTAAGCTTAAAAGAATTTGGGATAAAGAACGCTTACTTAGCGATCAATTATTATATACTTTTCTTCAGCTCACTTTAAATGTTGGTGAATTTGTAGAAATTTATCGCGACTGGATAGATGGTGAAAATTATAACTTTGGCCCACCAGAATCTGAAGATGTTATAGATTTAGAGGAATTACTGATCTTCCCAAAACCCGAAAGAATATTGGAAAAGCATAAACTTACAATATACAAAACAAAGCAAAGAGATTTGCCGTTACTATAAGAGGTTATCAAATAATTGAATATAAGCCATTCTAAAGTTTTGAGTGGCTTACATGATTTTAGGCGGCGGAGTTTTTGCTGCCGGTATCGCTTTGGAACACTCTTACATCTTAGAACTCGCAGAAGCAAGCCATGAAAATTTTTACGAAGGTTTGTATGAAAGCCTGTACGAAATAGAAATTGGCGAGATAATATTTTCTGCTGCACTTGCCGGAACAGGCAATCCACCGGGGCTTATTACGCAAAGGACATACACCTTTGATAACAGAGGCAACCGTAGATCAATGACAAACTCACGGCATCGCTATACGGTTGTGTACACTTACGACTTAAACAACCGACTGCTGAGTTCAACAAGCACAAATGGACTTGGGGAGCAAGAAATAACTCGATATACTTATGACCGAAACGGCAACCAATTAACCGAAACCATAGGAAATCATACAATTACAAACACCTACAACACTTTTAATCAATTGATAGGTGTTACCATGCCCGGTATGATTTCTTCGTATACCTACAGAGCAGACGGTTTGCGCCATTCAAAAACAGTAAATGGTGCAACAAGAATACATGGCTGGAATGGTCGGCATATTGTTATTGAGTATAATGCCGGTGGCATGATTTTTAATATATTCCATCGCAAAATAAATGGTAACTTGATTAGAAGTCATCAGCATGGATATTACTTGTTTAACGCTCGTGGTGATGTTGTTCAAAGAGTTGATAAGCATGGAGCAGTTTTGCATACCTATCGTTATAGTGCATTTGGCCTTGATATAGGGCGAGGTGATAGTAGCAACAATCCTTTCAGGTTCGCAGGTGAGTACTACGATTGGGAAACCAGTACCATTTACCTTCGTGCAAGAAACTTTAACCCCAGAACCGGGCGATTTATGCAACCGGATCCACACTGGAATGTAAACAATATGATTTTTGGGGATAACCCGGTTACAAGAAATAATCGTCGTGTGCCTAATGGACATGCTATCATGCAAGCTGGAAACTTGTTTGTATTTACCATGAACAACCCGGTTATGTTTGTTGATCCAAGTGGTAGGATTGCAATTCCTGCCATTAAAGGCGGGGGAGCTGCTGCTTTAAGAGCGTTAGGCAGGGCACTTACAAGCGTGACTCCTGTGGCTCTGCCTGTCTCTAATTTACAGACACCCAATGCACCTATCAGACCAGCAACCACCGCTCCAACTGTTCCACCACCTTCGCCAAGACCTACCCCGCCTCCACCAAGATCCGGACCTAGTGCGCCTCTTCCTATTCCACAGCCTGCACCGACGCCTGCACCGCTTACACCTACTTCGCCGCAGATTTCAGAGTTAATAAATGAGCGAGTTAGAACGGATGGAATCCCTAGAAATCAATTGCAATATTTTGAGGCTGTGATTTCAACGTATCGAATTGGACCACAACCTATAAGGGCATTAACGTATGCAGAAGCAGTAGCTCATATTATAAGCGTAAAGACAAACCCTAAAGGTGAACTCCCTGAGTTTGGAGTTTTTGCTTTAACAGAGGCACATGCTCAGCACCTAATTTATAATTCTAAAGTAGGAGGCCCATGCCCTAGTCGAAGTCCACAGCCAGAAAATCATGGAATTGGACAGTCTGGATTTTTCTATCACTATCATCCAAGAGCTAATTCAAATGCACATATTTGGTTTTTCAGGTAACACTAATTGGTAATTTGTGGAATGTCTTTCGTGCAACATTAAATTAAGGGGATGTTGCAAAACATCCCCTTGTGAAAGCCTGTAAATCAAGCATCATCTATTTTTGATAGCTTTAAGGATGCAAAATTATGTGATAACAAAATCAATAAAACAAAAGATCAGAATAAAGAGTTTATTTTATGAAAGGAAAGATGACCTATGAGTGCAATCGCTGCTATATCTTTTCCAAAAAAACTGAAAACACCTCGCTTATCAGATATTATCAATAAAAAAATAGCGTTTGACATAGATTATGTCGTAGATATTTTTCAAGAAGAAATATGTAGATATTCTAAATCTCCAATAAAAGTAAATGATGTTATATTTTCAGATATAGAAGATAGGAGTATGAATATATATTTTAATAATTGCTTTAAAAACTCATTTATTTATGATATTTGTATAACTAAATCAAAGTACAAATATGATGAAAAAATGAAAATTGCAATGGAAAACGAAGAGATAGAAATTATAAGGCGTAAACTAAAAAATATTTGGGATAAAGAACGCTTACTTAGTGATCAATTGTTGTATACTTTTCTTCAATTAACTTTAAATGTTGGTGAATTTGTAGAAATTTATAGCGACTGGATATATGGCGAAAATTATAACTTTGGTCCACCAGAATCCGAAGATGTTATGGACTTAGAAGAGTTGCTGATTTTCCCAAAACCAGAAGAACCCGAAAGAACAATGGAAAAGCATAAACTTACAATATACAAAACAAAGCAAAGAGATTTGCCGTTACTATAA
>WQVX01000216.1 GCA_009785615.1 Defluviitaleaceae bacterium
AAATAACCCCATGTAAGCCACTCAAAACTTTAGAATGGCTTACACTCAACCATTTGATAATTTCTTATAGTAACGGCAAATCTCTTTGCTTTGTTTTGTATATTGTAAGTTTATGCTTTTCCATTGTTCTTTCGGGTTCTTTTGGTTTTGGGAAAATCAACAACTCTTCTAAGTCCATAACATCTTCGGATTCTGGTGGACCAAAGTTATAATTTTCGCCATATATCCAGTCGCTATAAATTTCTACAAACTCACCAACATTTAAAGTTAGTTGAAGAAAAGTATATAATAATTGATCGCGAAACAAGCGTTCTTTATCTCGAATTCTTTTAAGCTTACGCTTTTTTATTCTTTTCTTTTTATTTCCTCTAAAAATTTTAATTTTTTCGTCATATTTGTACTTTGCCTTAGTTATACAGATATGATAAATAAATGTATTTTTAAAGCAGTTATCAAAATTTATATTCATATCTTCTTCTATATCTAAAATTATAACATCATTTACTCTTATTGGCGATTTAGAATATCTACATACTTCTTCTTGAAAAATGTCTACGACATAATTTATGTTAAATGCTATTTTTTTATTGATTATGTCTGATAAACGAGGTGTTTCCAGTTCTTTTGGAAAAGATATAAAAGCAATTGAACTCATAGGCCATCTTTCCTTTCAAAATAACCCTATGCAAGCCACTCAAAACCTTTAGAATGGCTTACATGTAGTTATTTACCAGCATTCTATAACGATATCTTAACCTATTACTTTGTTTTGCAAATAGTTAGTTTGCGACTCGTATCAAACTCGGGTAATTTTTCCTGTGCGGTTGTAGTTAATATTTCTTCTAAACTCATAGTACACTCAGTTGTAGGAGGGTCAAAATTGAAATTAATGTGGTCATGCCAAGTTGTATATATTTCTACAAATTCACCAGGATTTAAAATTTTATTAAGAAAATTGTATAATGTTCGGTCACGTAATTGCCGCCCTTTCTGATCAATTAAATACAATTCTTTTTTCCCAACTTCATCATCTGGATCTATAAATACAATACTATTTCTTTGTTCGTAATACTCATGTGATAATGCTATAGCAAAACCATAAACAAATGTATTTTTAAAGCAATCCTTAAAAGTTGCCCCTTCTTCATTATCTATGATCCAAATATTAATACCCCATGGTGTTGCTTCTGAAATATCCATGCCAAATTCTTTCTCTCTTCCTTTAACTCCTGATTGATAAAATGTCCCCAATTTTCTTGGAAAAGATATATATTCAATAATGCTCATTAGCTTCTCCTTTTCAATAACCCCATGTAAGCCACTTAAAACCTTTAGAATGGCTTACATTTGTTTTTTCATTATCTTACTTTGTTTTGCAAATAGTTAGCTTGCGGCTAGTATCAAACTCTGGGGCATTCTCTTGTGCCGTTGTAGTTAATATTTCTTCTAAACCCATGATACGTTCGGTGGTAGGTGGGCCAAAATTGTAATTATCATGATCAAGCCAAGTTGTATATATTTCTACGAATTCACCAGGATTTAAAATTTTATTAAGGAAATTGTATAATGTTTGATCAAGTAATTCCTGTCTTTTTTTGTACATTGAATCCAATTTTTGGTCAATAATTTCATTATCTAAGCCTCCTTGAGAAATAGCGATTATTTGATCATAATAATTTTCTGAAAGTGTTAGAGAATAATCATAAATAAACGAATTTTTAAAGCAATCATTAAAAATTGCTTCTACTTTATCTATTATAAAAATATCAACTTCCCAAGGCGTGGGCTTTGAAATATCTATGCCGAATTTTTCTTCTTGCCCTTTAGGACCTAATAAATAAAATGGTTCAAGTTCTCTTGGAAAAGATATATATTTAATAATGCTCATTAGCTACACCTTTCAATACAACTCATGTAAGCCACTCAAAACCTTTAGAATGGCTTGCATACAGTTGTTTGATAACTTTATACAGCGATATCCCTAACTTGTTTACTTTGTTTTGCAAATAGTTAGCTTGTGGCTGGTATCAATTTTTAGTGAAGTTCTTGGTAGTGGCATATTTAACACATCTTCTAAATCTATAGTATCTTCTGATGTTGGAGGTCCAAAATTAAAGTTGACATGGTCATGCCAAGTCGTATATATTTCTACAAATTCACCAATAATCAAGTTGTCATTAATGAAATCATGTAGCAATTTGTTGCGTACCAACCACCATCTTTCTTCCAGCTCATTTCTTTCTAATTTTTTGATTTCATCATCCTTGTTATTTTGTATAATCTCTGCTCTTTGACAATAGTATTCACGAGGTAAATTTCCATGCAATTCATAGATAAACAAATTATTGAGACATTTAGTGAAAATTGCCTCTCTTTTGTCTGTTATAATAAAATTGCTATCCCAAGGAGATACTTCGGGAAATAAAAATATATCTTTTCTCAAATTGTTTGTATCATAGTTTATACCAAATTCTTTTTCTCTTCCTATAATATCTGATAGACGAAATGCCTTTAATTTTTTTGGAAAAGATACGTATGCAATAATACTCATCAATTTCACCTTTCAAACTAAATTATACAAGTGAGTAAGTAAATATTTCAAAACATTCACCTACCCAAACACTATCAAAATAATTAGTTGTTTACAAGCGTGTCTTTAGCGAGGATACCAAACATGTATCCAATCCTTCCCTATCGGATGGCCATGAGGAAAATACCCCGTTTCACTCTCTCTACGCGTATCCCATCTGTCTATTCCACCTAATACTTCGAGCAATTCTCTAGCATCATCCTGCGTAAAAGCCATCACTCCTTGAGCTGGTCTATCAGGTGGCCTTTCATGTGGAAGTAACTGATTAGCGTGGTGTGCCGCTTGCGATAATGTCAGCGGCAAGGGATTGTCAGGATGAGGAACTACCGTATCATTCTTCTCACAAACCTCAGCAGCAAAGAATCTGTACTCTTCCCCTCGTGGATTATTATTTATAATATCCGCAAACTCTCTAGGCAAAGGAGTAGGCGTCGGTGCAGGCTGTGGAATAGGAAGAGGCTCACTAGGTCCGAACCTTGGTGGAGGCGGGGTAGGTCTTGGCGAAGGTGGTGGAACAGTTGGAGCGGTAGTTGTTTGTCTGCTGGGTGCATTGGGTGTCTGTAAATTAGAGACAGGCAGAGCCACAGGAGTCACGCTTGTAAGTGCCCTGCCTAACGCTCTTAAAGCAGCAGCTCCCCCGCCTTTAATGGCAGGAATTGCAACCCTACCACTTGGA
>WQVX01000217.1 GCA_009785615.1 Defluviitaleaceae bacterium
GTTGAATCTATGGTTTCGGATGTATTTTTAACCCACGCTATAGCCGCAAATTCTCCAATACATCCAAATTCTTGGTTGCATGAACCAAACATACCTATCTATGAATATAATATGGATACAGCCGGGGAACTATCTGCCGGAATCAACAGGCCAAGCTACCCCTTGCAAATTTTAGTAAGTGAAAGTAACATAGAAGGAATACGCATGGCACAAACAATAACCAATCAAATAAATGCAATCAACCTTCCGGCAGAACTGGAAGTTTTGCCGTTTGAAGATTATATATGGCGTATTCAAAATGGTCATTTTGATATGTTCATAGGCACATATAATTTATCAATTAAGCCGGATTTACGCTTTGCTTTCCATTCAGAAAGTTTTGACAATATTATTTCTTATAATAGTGCAGAGCTAGATCTTCTTCTGGAATCAGCAACTGCCGCCGGAACAGACAGCCAATTTCAACGAGCTTTATCTGATGTTCAATTTCATATAGGATACAATTTACCTGTAATAAGCTTGTCATTTAGGCATACATCAGTAATAACAGCTCCTCGCATACAAGGAGACTTAAACCCGGCACCCGACAATATTTTTATCAATGTCCAAGATTGGTTTATAGATGAATAAAAAATGTTTAGCAGATTAGGTATAATGTTCTGATGAAAAAATGCCGAAAAAATATCATAGGACATTGCATACTCCATTGCAACTTCTACAAATTAAGGACAGGAGGAAACAAGCATGGAAGCTAATATGGTACGAAACAACATATCGTCACCTGATTTAAGCACGATGCGGCCGCCTACAGTAGACCGTACAACACCATCAGCTCCGGAAAGAACCGAAATTACGCCCAGAGAGGCACCCGCACAACGATCTGAGCCACCGGCACGTTCCACACCACCAATACGCTCTGCGGTGTCAAGCACAACATCACGTTCTACGCAGCCATCACGCCCGGCACCCAGCTTTGAAGCCATGAGTACGCCAAATGTAGACATATTAAGTGCGCACCCAACTTTAACTTCTTTATCAACTGAATCTCTGACCTTTGGCATTCCTTTTTCATCAAATGAAATTTCAGAGGCTTCAATAGCTCAGGCTATTGCAAGTGTAAATAATTCTTTACAAATGTCTAGTTTTAGCTTATCTCACAATATCCATGAAGATACCAATATGGTTATGGTACAGGTAATTGATTCCAATACTCAAGAAGTATTAAGGGAAATCCCCTCAGAATCAAGGCTAGACCTTATTGCCAGGATGAGAGAATTTGTTGGAATTTTATTTGACGTCACGGGATAAATGAGTTAATATATGCTTATAAGAATTTGTGGACGCATTTATACTGTAGAATGAATGTGTCCGGCAAGTAAATAGTTGCTTTAATATAGTGGGGGGCGGCAAATTTATGCATAATCCATATGAAAAGTACAAAAACAATTCGGTTAATACTGCAACCAAAGAAGAGTTAACTCTTATGTTGTATGATGGTGCAGTAAGGTTTTGCAACCAAGCAATAACTGCTATGCAAGAAAAGGATATTTTGAAAACTAATGAGCTAATTATTAAAGTTCAAAATATCATACGTGAATTTCAGATAACTTTAGATAAGAAGCACGAAATATCCCATCAGTTAAATCAAATGTATGATTATCTCTATCATCGTGTTATAGAAGCCAACATAAAAAAGGATGAAGAAATGCTGACAGAGGTAAGAGATCATCTGCGCACAATGCGAGATACATGGAAAGAAGCCATGAAATTGGCTAAACAATCAGCCCCCCCCCCGGCTTCGGTTAGTGCTGAAGCCTAAACATAAAAAGAGCAGCCTATGGCTGCTCTTTTCTTAGGCAATGAAACTTTATTTCCTAACATTGCCTTGTATGTGTTTGAAAATAAAATCAAAAAAAGTTCGATGAACATTTTCGCTCATCGAACTTTTTTATACTCAAACTTTTATGCTTCAGCTAATTCAATAACTGTTATGATAGTCTCTTCTGTGAAAGCCCGGCGCAAAGAATTTATTGCTCCGCCTGACCCGGCCACGGCACCGGATGCCATTATACTTTGCATAGAATTTCGCACGATACTATTATTAAGTGCAGACTGATTAATGTTATTTATGCGTAAATTACGAGTTCTGCCACCGGTAGTACCAAAACCCATTACAAGTTGTACTCCCATTATTTACACCTCCTTTCTGATCTCATGTTGTTTAAACCTTGTTTCTTAAAATTTTAGTCAAGTACTAGCTGACGGGTGACAACAGTAGATATTCTTGTTGGTTGATCACTTTGTACAGATGCAAATGTTGTAGCAAGTCTGTGAACAGCCTCATCCGGCGCATTAAACCTTACTTTATTAAAGTTAAAGGGACTGCCTTCTGTATAACGCATTAGTAAGCGTCTTTCTATGGTATTAAACGATGCCATATCAATACTTCCTTTCTGTTAATTTTTATGCAAGAGTTCTATTAGATATTGAAATCTTGACGTTGTGTCACTACCAATTCTGCGTTTATGCGGTGGATAGGTTCACCTGCGCCGGATACAACAATATTAGTATTTATAATATCTAACATTGCTTGAGCCAATTGAACGGGTGTGGTGTTAGTAGCTTCTGCACGCGGGATAGTGACCGTTAAAGGCTGACCCGTATCTGTGCGGAAGTTTAATCTAAAATTATTAATGTTTTCCATGCTTTACCTCCCTTCTTAGAGTGTGTTGGATACTTGTACTGATTTTAAGCTTCTTGCAAATCGGATTCTACTGTAAAAAGTACGTTGTTTATTGGGGCAATTTGCAGTGTTTGTATTGCAGCGGTTAAAGAAGCTAATTGACCTGCCGTAGCTTGAGGATTCATCCCGGAAATCCTTAAATCAGGTGACATACCGGGATAAGTGAATCTTATTCTGCCTGCGACCGGGGTACTAGTAACAGCCATGCGTTTTCCTCCTTTCTAAAACTAACTATTTGGCTCGGTTTTGCTGAGCTGTTGTTCATGGCCATATATTACTAGATAGTTAAAGCATGTAAAACATGAATACTTCTCTGAATTTTTCACTGAATTTGTTCCCGGTAACTGTTCATACAGCATCTCCACTTCGCACTAACGTGCTTTTGTCGGTGAAGGGTGCGCACATTTCGCATAAAAAAGATACCCTGCCGGTTAGCAAGGTATCTTTTTTTTAACTAAAAGCAACGTTTAGCTATAAGCGACTATATTCAATTTTTAGGGTGCTATACCAATTTTTATA
>WQVX01000218.1 GCA_009785615.1 Defluviitaleaceae bacterium
GTTCCGGCAACAGCCCGGAGTCAGTGGGAGCTGTGGAATATGCTCGTAAGATTGTTAAAGATCTTTATGAGATTGCTATAGTTTGCGATGGCGAAAGCCGCTTATCTGCAATCACTAAAGAATCCGACAAAAGCCTGTTGCTGGTTATGCCGGAAGGCACTAACGACAAGGGCTTTGCCATGACTAGTAGTGTTTCTTGCATGATTATAGCAGGTTGGGCGGCGTTTAATGCTGATGAAATTGACTTAATCAGTGTGGATTTAGATAAACTTGCAAATCAAGTAGAAAATAACAGCCGTAAGATGGCAGAAGTTGCTGGAACTTGTGCTTCATGGGGTGCAGAACGAGCCTGGTATTTAGGAAGCGGCCCTCTTACATCATTGGTTTGCGAAGGCTCACTTAAAATGATGGAATTAACCAATGGTGATGTAGTAGCGGGGCATAGTAACTCGGCAGAATTCCGTCATGGCCCTAAAACCGTGATTAACCCTAAAACAATGACTATTCATTTTATTTCCGGCAATGATTTTACGGCTAAATATGATGTAGATTTATTGAAAGAGTTATATAGTCAACGTGATGGTAATCGCGTAGTTGCAATATTTGCTGATGGTAAAGAGGATATAACAAATTTTGCAGATCTATCCGTTCCGTACTTTATCCAAAATAATGAGGGTAATCATTGTGATAAGCTATCATTGCATATTTGTGTCGGTATGCAGGGTTTGGTCTTTATGCAAATGTTGTCCATGTTTACATCTTTGGCTTTAAATGTGACTACCGATAATCCCTCGCCCGACGGACTGGTAAACCGTGTGGTACAAGGTGTTACGGTGTATCCATATGAAGATTAAGGAGATGTATACATGCCTCTTGTAACAACTCAAGATTTACTAAAAAATGCTCAAACTGCCGGTATTGCTATAGGGGCTTTTAATATTGAAAATATGGAAATGGCTCAGGCGGTTATAGATGGGGCATCGGAAATAAACAGCCCTGTTATTTTGCAAACAACGCCTTCTACGCTTAGATATGCATCTGCATCAGTATTTGCTGCAATGGTTTCTGCTTTGGCTAAAAAAGCTTCGGTGCCTGTAGCTATGCATTTAGATCATGGAAGCAGTTATGATTTAGCTATGGAGGCATTGGCGGCCGGTTACACATCTATTATGTTTGATGGCTCTTTGCTGTCTTTTGAAGAAAATGCCGCTGCATCCCGCAAGGTAAAAGAATCCTGTGGGGATGTTCCTGTTGAAGCAGAGCTAGGCAGTGTTGGCGGCAAAGAAGATGATCACGAAGCTGAAAATGACTATACCGATCCAAAAGGTGCGGCAGAGTTTGTTGCCATTACAGGCGTGGATTCCTTAGCTGTAGCAATTGGAACGGCTCACGGTATATATAGTGGTACTCCTGTATTGGATATCAAGCGTTTGATAGAGATAAGGAAACTGGTTGACATTCCTCTCGTGCTTCATGGAGCATCAGGATTGTCAAAAGAAGATGTACAAACTTGTATAAGAGAAGGGATATGCAAAGTAAATTTTGCGACAGAGTTGCGTATAGCATTTAGCTCCGGTGTAAAAGCTTATTTAAGCAAGCACCCTGATGCTTATGATCCTAAAACCTATGGCAAGGCTGGGTATGATGCAGTAAAAGAATTGGTTTTGGAGAAAATTGCTATGGTTTCAACTGTACCCAATTTAGGATAAAACCGTGGGTTTCACCCACGCCCACAAACTTTTTGAAAAAAGTTTGAACAAAAACTTTAATTTGAAAACCGCATTTCATGCGGTTTTCATGAATGGGGTCAAGGGGACTAAGTCCCCTTGTGGGAGTTAAAACGTAAAGTTTTTCTGTTCTTTTGCTTTTCAAAAAAAGCTATCAAAACACATCCTATGAAATACATCACTATATCCCAGATATCAAATGTAACACCTATGACAACTCTGGCAAGTTGAGAATGACCCAGCCCTAACCGGTATACTAATCCAAAATACTGTCCTATCTCAACTAAAGTAGCAAAGACGAATATATACAATGGCAATAGTTTTAGCCTGTCTCTTACAAAAATTCTGATAAAGCAATAAATGAAAATAACAATTAAAATATCCCCTAAGTGGTTCCTTATAAAGCCTCCATGGATAAACATGGCTATGTAAACTATAGCGGCAAACAAGAATATGAAAGCTATCAGGTATTTTATATTGAAATTCATTTTCACTCTATCCCTTCAAAGTGGAGGTGATATATTAACACCTTAGAGGCTGTTTGAAATGTACAATAAAATAACAATCAGTGCTATAACAATCGGCCTTAATATGTAGTACAATAAAATAATAATCAGTGTTGTAGCAATCGGCAAAAGAATAAGCAATGCAAATAATTTTCGTGCTATGATACTTATTTCAAATTTTTTTTGTTTAGCATATTTCAAAAATTCTTCTTCCGGATCAATCTCATCAATATTATCTGAATTGTCGGACAACAATCCCATTGCTTCATCTAATAATTTTGATGGAACATACAAATCCGCACCCATTGAGGACATAGCCATATAAATCATAAGCGCGTCACCGCCATTTCGCCATTTTGTCATCACAGGAATGTTATTGCTCCTTAGCAACGATTCTAATACAACGGCTTCTGCGTTGCTGCTTACAGAACAAAGTAAGGCCGGTGTATCGGCATTTATGTGTTCCATAAATTCCGTGTATTCTTCGTAGTCCATGATATCACTGTATTCCTCGTAATCGTCCATATAGTCCGCATCCTCTTGCTTGACCTCTTCCGGAAGTTTTTTCGCTAAAAGAACGTTACAATTGCTGCAAATGGTGGAATCTTCGCTAAATCCATCTTTGCAGTTAAGACAATATGGCATACAAATCCTCAATTCCTTCAAATAATTATATTTCCTACTGTCACGACTTCGCTGTCAAAGTAGTATATCAGATATTGTAAAAATAATCTTCAAGGATTTTTGTTTTAGAAATTTACAAGAAATAACAAAGATTTACAAAAAATTTGCAAAAAATATGAAATAATAGCTTGAACTATTCATAGGAAAGTGGTAGAATGTTTCTGAAAAGAAAACTTAGAAAAAAGCTTGCCATTTAGTGCAACGTCCGCGACACCTTCCAACGGGTGTCACGGAGGCTGTAGGTGATAAAAGGTCACTCACAGGCACAAGTTTAGCTTGCCGCTGCAACGCTGTTAGTATACTATAAACCGGCTTTGTTTTCAAC
>WQVX01000219.1 GCA_009785615.1 Defluviitaleaceae bacterium
ACTCAAAACTTTAGAATGGCTTACACTCAACCATTTGATAATTTCTTATAGTAACGGCAAATCTCTTTGCTTTGTTTTGTATATTGTAAGTTTATGCTTTTCCAATATTCTTTCGGGTTTTGGGAAGATCAGTAATTCCTCTAAATCTATAACATCTTCGGATTTTGGTGGGCCAAAGTTATAATTTTCACCATATATCCAGTCGCTATAAATTTCTACAAATTCATCAACATTTAAAGTTAGTTGAAGAAAAGTATATAATAATTGATCGCGAAATAAGCGTTCTTTATCTCGAATTCTTTTAAGCTTACGCCTTTTTATTCTTTTCTTTTTATTTCCCATTAAAATTTTAATTTTTTCATCATATTTATACTTTGATCTTGATATACGAAGATCATAGATAAATGAATTTTTAAAGCAATTATCAAAGCTTGCTTCTTCACGTTCAGTAACTGAAACATTATTTACCCTAACTGGAGATTCAGAATATCTTAATATTTCTTCTCGGAAAATATCCGCGACATAATTTATGTTAAATTTTATTTCTTTATTGAGGATGTCTGATAAACGATATATTTCTATTTTTTTTGGAAAAGATATAAAAGTAATTGAACTCATAGGTCATCTTTCCTTTCAAAATAACCCCATGTAAGTTACTTGATAGTTTCTTACAGCGATATATGCCTAATCCATTTACTTTATTTTGCAAATTATAAGCTTGACGTTATAACTTAAAAAAATATACTTGAAAGATTTCTGTCATATTCAGAAATGAATGTCTCTACCGTTTTAGCCACATCACTGGTATTAGATAATGGAAATGTATTCAGCCATTCAACAAAGGCATTTGAGCGAAAACTTAAACCATATTTTACTCCGTTTTCATAAGTCCAGTAATCATGATCAATATTTTCATCCCCAAGCCAATTAAGAAATTGTTTCCTATAATCTTCTATATTGGCTATAATAAATTCTGGAACGTCGATAATATCAACAGCCCCATCAAATCTAACTACTAACAGCATATATTTACCTCCTCAACCTCCACATCATAAAATCGAATAGTAATTTCTTTTAATACATCATAGTTCTCTTCGGCATATACAATTGCATTATACTGAAATGTTCCATCAGGATTAATTAATACCTCGCTTTCGTTTATTTCACAATCAAACACTTGAGTATCTTTTCCAATTATTGCATGAAATTTAAATAATAAAGGAGGGTGATATAAAGCATATCCAAAATGTGCTGTTATATAAGGTTCTTTGATAGTAAATGACACCCTGGATTCGTGCATATAAGCATCTGCCAATTTTTTAACTCCATCACTGTAATTGCCATTTTTTATGGTTTCTATTAACATTTGAGCAGTAGCAATTGCTTCATCATAAACCGCCATAAATTTAGTAGCGTGGTATTTAACTGTCAAAAATAAATCTTCATCGTAAACTCTAATATTACCATCAGCATCAATAATATCATTCTTAAATTCATCTATAAAATAAATATCCTTTTCAAAAACATAACTTATGCGCCAGCGGAAATCTTCGTTTATTACTTCCATTTTTTCTTCTACAGATGGGTCAAGCATCTCGAAAGTCATATTTAAGTATTCAGTAGTTTGTTTTATAATCTCTATTTTGTTTTTATAGCGTTCTTGAATATATTCAGGGATACTTGAAATATGGGTATTCCTTGTAATATACATATACTGTTCTATTGATTCGCGTTTATAAAAAAAATAGTAAAATTGAAAAGAATCATAATATTTTCTCAATGAATACATTTTTATACCACCTCAGTTTGTTGCTATCAAGTGTAGTCGGTTGATCTCATTAGAAATTTTATTTTGTTTTACAAATCGTTAGTTTGTGGCTAGTATCAATTTTTAGCGAAGTTCTTGGTAGTGGCATATTTAGCACATCTTCTAAATCTATAGTATCTTCTGATGTTGGAGGTTCAAAATTAAAGTTGACATGGTCATGCCAAGTCGTATATATTTCTACAAGTTCACCAATAATCAAGTTGTCATTAATGAAATCATGTAGCAATTTGTTACGTACCAACCACCATTTTTCTGCTATTTTAAGTATTTCTTGTTTTTTAGTGTCATCATTTTTATTACTTTTAGCAACATCTGCCTTTTGACGATAATATTCACGAGGTAAGCTTATACAAAACTCATAAATAAACAGATTTTTTAAGCAATTGTTGAAAGTTGCCTCTTTCTTATCTGCTATTATAATATTGCTTTCCCAAGGTGATACTTTCGGGAATAGTAATATATCTTTTCGCAGATTGCTTGTTTCATAGTTTATGCCAAATTCTTTTTCTCTTCCTTCTATATCTGATGGATGAAATACCTTTAATTCTTTTGGAAAAGATATGTATGCAATAATACTCATTAGCTTCTCCTTTTCAATAACCCATGTAAGCCACTCGAAACTTTAAGAATGGCTTACATGTAGTTATTTACCAGCATTCTATAACGATATCTTAACCTATTACTTTGTTTTGCAAATAGTTAGTTTGCAACTGGTATCAAATTCTAGTGGATCCTCCTGTGTAGTTATAGTTAATATCTCTTCTAAATTTATAGTGCGTTCAGTTGTAGGAGATCCAAAATTGAAATTGATATGGTCATGCCAAGTTGTATATATTTCTACAAATTCACCAGGGTTTAAAATTTTATTAAGGAAATTATATAGCGTTTTGTCACGTAAAGTATCAGCAATATCATCTATTTTTTTTAACTCTTGCTCTATAATTTCATCACCCAGACCCCCCAGTATAATATTACTTCTTTGTTCATAATAATCCTGGGATAAAGCTATAGCAAAACCATAAATAAATGTATTTTTAAAGCAATTCTTAAAAGTTGCCCCTTCTTCATTATCCATGATCCAAATATTAATACCCCATGGTGTTGATTCTGAAATATCCATGCCAAATTCTTTCTCTCTTCCTTTAACTCCTGATTGATAAAATGTCTCCAATGTTCTTGGAAAAGATATATATTCAATAATACTCATTAGCTTCTCCTTTTCAATAACCCATGTAAGCCACTCGAAACTTTTAGAACGACTTACACTCAACCATTTGATAACCGCTTATAGTAACGGCAAATCTCTTTGCTTTGTTTTGTATATTGTAAGTTTATGCTTTTCCATTGTTCTTTCGGGTTCTTCTGGTTTTGGGAAAATCAGCAACTCTTCTAAGTCCATAACATCTTC
>WQVX01000220.1 GCA_009785615.1 Defluviitaleaceae bacterium
AATTTTTTCTTTTAGCCTATAATAAAGAGTTTGTTTATCATTTTTGTACATGCAAATCAGATCTTCAAGTGCTTGAGTCATGCCGTTTACTTTATCTGTTAATGCAGATATTTGATCTTGTTGTGGATCCGGTTGTACAAACTTACCATCAACATACTTTGTGCCGATTAGCGAATAACTTTCTTCTCGCAATACTTCCACCATAGTCATATCGCTTAGCGACATTATTGATTCTTCTCGTAATAACAAGGGCAACAAGTATCGGTATAAGGCTAATCTTAACGAATTAATCGGCATTTTGAAGGACAGGTTTGTTTTTGCAATTGCACAGGATTCGCCCGATGAACAGTGGATTATTATTGTCAACTTATAAGCGACGTTTTAGAAGCGTATACAGGTTAGAAATAAGCACCATATTCTCGGCAGAATCCGTTGAATCAGCAATTTACTTTACATCGTCAGCAGCTTCGAAAGCGGCACACTTGACCAATAAGTGGATACAGGAGAACCCGGAGATCCGGAAGAAGAATTAGCGGATGCACAAAAGTACTTAGAGCAATACAAAAACAGAAAAGACAAGGACTATTTACGCATGGCTAAAGAAGAATTGAGTCATGCAGAAAAATTCTTGACCGAGCTACAGAAAGCGCAACCACAAAGTCAACGCTTTAGTTCTGCTTACGCTCGATACAACAAACTAAAAACTGAAATTGAAAGCCATTTATAAGGAAAAATTTACCAAAACAAAAAACCTGCACAAGTATTAAATTTGTGCAGGTTTTTTGTTTTGAGTCGTTGTACTCACTTAAAAATGAACATCCGCCTAATCGAAAGTGCGTCCTAATACGCTACAATACCAAACAGGCCATTTACAAAGATATAAAATGTTCGGATATCGAATGTTTCTACGGAGATGAGGAGATTTGAACTCCTGCACCGTTTCCGATCTACCCGCTTTCCAGGCGAGCCCCTTAAACCAACTTGGGTACATCTCCTTGATATTGCCAATTAAATTTGAATATTTCTATAATACTGATATAGTTTAATAAAAAAAAGTTTTTTTGTCAAGTGCCCACGGCAATCTACCACGGGAATAAATTTTGAGACAGTAATTACCATGTGATAAAATCAAGAATTTTATCACAATCAAGGAGGCAGGCAAACATAAGCTTAGAAAAAGGAAGTTTAGTTCCTAAATCGTTTTTATATCTACGGACGTAGTTGAGAACGATTTTACGAATAATATTCAAGTTTTGGCTAGTATTGAGGTCTCTAACACGACAATCATCTTCATTAAAATGGACATCCAACAACCAATGCATAGATTCAATTTTCCATTCGTTTCCAGCGTACAACAATAATTCTTCAGCGGTAAGTTGTTGGCTTGAAATATAATAATGCCACTCATTAGTGGTTGTAGTTTCACCTTTAATGGTGAATTGTCTGTGTATTGCTCCGAAACATGATAAATGTAGCCAATTTGGTAAATGCATCGCCATCAGGCTAACCGTACAACCATTGTACAATCATTTCTCTGATTTTTTCCTTTTCCTCTTCGGTTAAAGCTGTACCGCCTGACAACATTTGCTCTCGCCAAGTTTCAATGGCTCTGCTAAAGCAAAGCGGATCTTCATCCGTTTGTCTTTTTTTCCAATCTAAGTAGCCATTAAAATTTGCTTCGTTGCCGGCTCCTGATATGATAGACATTTTACATCTTCCCCACATTTTTGCATCCTTGCATAAATTTAAGAATCCTTCCATAGAGTATATCGGGTAAAACAGGGAAAAAAGTGATTGGTAAGTGATAGTTGTACTCCTTACTAGCATGTGGTAAAATTTACTCTAACGAATACATAAAAATGAATACATAAAAATTGCAAAAATATTGCTAAATATGGCATTTGTGCTCTGATGAATGTAATCGCTTATAGTACAATTGTACAGAAAATTAAGGAGTATATCGTATGGCTACAATAAACCCAAGCAGAGTATTGCCATCAGCAAAACTAGTCGTTGATGACGGTTCTCTGGTAATAATTAATGTAATTGGCGATTCTATAGTAAACAGGATATT
This sequence comes from Defluviitaleaceae bacterium, assembly GCA_009785615.1. Classification (GTDB taxonomy): domain Bacteria; phylum Bacillota; class Clostridia; order Lachnospirales; family WQUN01; genus WQVX01. Next base: position 2,075 of record WQVX01000220.1, read on the forward strand.
ATACGGCGTGGTAAACAAAATTTGGTCTTTGGCTAAAGGGTATAAAGGATATAGTGCGGGTTGTGAAAACTCAATATATATACCTTTCCCGAGCATTTCCAGTGTGGGCAAAAAACGTTGTTCTAAAATGCGTGCATTTATTATCAGCCTTGCTATGCCTGCTGCGATGTTCATATTTGGCTGGATGGATGTAATTGGCATAGGTTTTGTTGTTTTGCTACTTGTTTTGGCAGTTATTTTGGCTTTAACCTATTATGTAGTTACAGGCAACGTTTACGCACTTACTATTGAAATCAATTCGGGCTTTGAATATTTACTTACTACAAATGATCCAAATTTCGTAGAAGAAGTTTACAAGGCAGTTAAAAGCATAATTGATAATCCTGAGCAACCAATAGTTAGCAATATAACCTACGATTTCAGAAATGCTACTGTCATTAACTCTACAGTAACTGCAAAGACACTTGGTTCTTAGTCTGTGAAGATTCTCAAAAAAATATTGCAAAAGTATGTGGGTATTTTAAAAGGTCTTGCAAATCAACCGCCAAGCGGGGATATCGAAACATATAAAAGCCGCCCCGGCTACTACAGACTGCGTGCCGGAAAATACCGCATAATATATCACATAGAACAGGATACAATATTAATAGACGATATTGATTCCGGGGGTCAGGTTTACAAATAGGAGGTGTATCATGGCTATACATGAATTGCCAAAAGATGAGCTTAGCAAGCATTATGAAAAACAAGGTTTAGATGTATGTCCTATAAAGATCACCGGATTAGATTGGTTTCGGTTGCGGATACTTTCAAAATTTAGCAAATATTCAAGTTTCGATGAATTTGAAGAAGGATCTGACGTAAATTTTGATTCTAAAAACAAAACTGAGCCGGCCAAATTTTATAAATAGTAAATCAAAGGATCCATAAATCCCTTTAGGCTATTATCTGCCTATTTGGATTGCATGGATCCTTTTTACAATAACCGAAAAAATATTATTTTGAAAAATTGTTGTCAAAATTATGAAATAATGATAGAATGCAGAAGTAACAAAAAATCAAGCAATACTACAACGTTTGA
>WQVX01000221.1 GCA_009785615.1 Defluviitaleaceae bacterium
ATGACCGATACTAAAGGCAACCGTGGTCTAAGCCCAAAAGACCAAAGTGACCCTGACTTATACTTGCGTGTAGTAGAGCGTAGAAGTGATGGTATAGTTGTACGTGGTGCAAAAGCTCATCAAACAGGTATCACCAATTCTCACGAAGTAATCGTGATGCCAACTATTGCCATGAAACCGGGCGAAGAAGATTACGCTATAGCCTTTGCTATCCCTGCAGATGCAGAGGGCATATTTATGATTGTAGGTCGTCAAAGTTGTGATACACGCAAATTAGAAGGTGGCTGTATAGATGTAGGCAACTGCGAATACGGTGGTATGGAAGCTCTACTCATATTTGAAGATGTTTTTGTTCCAAACGAGCGTATATTCTTAAACGGCGAAACAGATATTTCCGGTATGCTTGTAGAAAGGTTTGCAGGATACCACAGACAAAGTTATGGCGGTTGTAAGGTAGGTGTGGGGGATGTATTGATAGGTGCAGCGGCCTTGGCTGCAGATTATAATGGTGCGCAAAAAGCCAGCCATGTTAAGGACAAACTTATTGAAATGACACATCTTAACGAAACACTTTATTCCAGCGGCATAGCTTGCTCAAGCGAAGGTAATCCTACACAGTCCGGCAATTACCTGATTAATCTTCTTCTTGCAAATGTATGCAAACAAAATGTTACACGCTTCCCATATGAAATTGCTCGTTTAGCTGAGGATATTGCCGGTGGGCTAATGGTAACTGCTCCATCCGAAAAAGACCTGCGTCATGAAAAGTTGGGTCCATATATAGAAAAATATCTAAAAGGCGTAGATGGTGTATCTACCGAAGACCGCTTGCGGGTACTCCGCCTAATTGAAAACCTAACTTTGGGTGCCGCCGCCGTTGGTTATAGAACAGAATCCATGCACGGAGCGGGTTCACCGCAGGCACAGCGAATTATGATAGCTAGACAAGGAAATATTGAACACAAAAAAGAGTTGGCAAAAAAAATATCTGGTGTGGGAAAAGGTGAAAAATAAAATGCCACATGAAAACCATAACGAACGAGTACGTCAATCTTGTGGATGTGTGGATGGGAAAATAAAAATAGCTGTGAAATATTGCGGAGGTTGTAACCCTCGGTTTAACAGGCTTGATTTTGTAGCCAATTTATTCGATTCTTTTCCGCAGCTTGAATTCAGTAAAGCTGATACGGACGAGCCGTGTATGGCACTAACTATATGTGGATGCCAATGCGCTTGTGCCGATTTTAGCTACGCACAAAATGTTGCTAAAAAAATATTAATTTGTGATGAATCTGAATTTGAAACGCTTTGTGAACAGCTTAATTCACTGCTTTCAAAACAATAACGTACTTAGTACGTTTTGTTTCCGAAATGTTTGTCTAAGGAGGAGCAAATTTATGGATTGGAAAAAGACATATAAAAATCGCCTACTTACAGCCGATGCCGCTGTACAAAAAATTAAATCTGGAAATAGGATTTCTATTAGCCATGCTGTAGGCGAGCCTTCATATTTAGTTGAAGCTATGGTAGCAAACCGTGAATCTTATCGGGATGTTGAGATTGTACACATGGTATCTATGGGCGAGGCCGAGTATGCCCATCCGGGAATGGAGCAATATTTTCGTCATAATGCTCTATTTGTAGGTGCAAAAACTCGCAAAACCGTACAAGATGGGCATGGTGACTTTACGCCCTGTTATTTTTCACAAATCCCTAACATATGGGGGCGCACTCTGCCGTTGGATGTAGCCCTTATACACGTTTCACCACCGGATAAACACGGATATTGCAGTCTGGGAGTTTCGGTGGACTATTCAAAACATGCCGCAGAGCAAGCAAAGATTGTTATAGCGCAAGTAAATACCCATATGCCACGTACACTTGGCGACTGTTTTGTTCATGTATCGGAAATAGATTATATAGTAGAATATGACCAACCGTTATTAACGCTAAACCCTCCAAAAATAAGTGATGTAGAAAAGGCTATAGGTGAAAATTGTGCCAGCCTTGTAAAAGATGGCGATTGTCTGCAATTGGGGATAGGTGCAATTCCGGATGCAGTGCTATTATTCCTAAAGGGCAAAAAAGATTTGGGAATACACACAGAAATGTTTTCTGACGGCGTAATTGAATTAGTAGAAGCCGGAGTTATTAACAACTCTAAGAAAAATTTCAACAAGGGTAAAATGGTTGCTACTTTCTTAATGGGTACACAAAAACTATACGATTTCGTAGACAATAACCCTATGATTTCAATGCACCCGTCAACTTACACAAACGACCCATATATTGCCGGTCAAAACGATAACTTAGTATCAATTAATTCCTGCGTACAGGTAGATTTATTAGGGCAGGTTTGTTCCGAAACCGTCGGTATGACACAAATATCTGCTGTAGGTGGGCAGGTAGATTTTGTAAGGGCTGCTGGAATAAGCAAGGGTGGGCGTTCTATTATAGCCATGCCTTCAACCGCCAAAGGTGGTACTATAAGCAAAATAGTATCTGTATTAGATGAGGGGGCTGCTGTTACTACCAGCCGCTATGACGTAGAATATTTGGTTACAGAACATGGCATAGCTAATTTGAAGAATCGCACTGTACGTGACCGTGCTCGTATGTTGATTCAAATAGCGCATCCTGATTTTCGTGCAGATTTAATAAAACAGTTTGAGAAAAGATTTAATGCAAAGTTCTGATTAAGAAACAGCAAAATAACTAAATCCGATTTTTCCGGATAATCATAGCAGGCAAAATTATGTTTGAATGATACTAAATAGTTCAACCATGCCGTTCAGAAAATTTTGTTTTTGGTAGTTTAAAACTGTAATAGGAGTTCTAAATGTATGTTGAAAAAGAAAGTGGATTATAAATTTGAAACTTTATCACAAGAAAATGCTTTAATCATTGCAGATGGTTGGAAGTACCCTGAACCCTATTCTTTTTATGATATGACGGCTGATGTTGAAGACTATCAGGCATTTATATCAGAAGAAGCCAGAGGTGATAGCCACTATCAAATCTTATTAAATG
>WQVX01000222.1 GCA_009785615.1 Defluviitaleaceae bacterium
ATCTTCAGCCGTTAACATGTTTGGAGTAAATCCAAATGTATCTAAAAATTCTCCTCTTATAACAGCAATGGCGGCATTCTTAGCTTGATCAATGTTTATTGTCATCATTGGAATAAACATTGGAGGTGCCATTCTTGGCGCAATGCTGCCATCAGCGGGGGCAATGCCTCCGGGGGCAAAGGATAAATTTCCTCTTGGTACCCAAGAATTGCCTATAAGCCGTAGTTCCGTTCCAATGCTGCTTCCCGCCTGCCTTGTAACCGCTCTCGACATATCTGCAAGTACATATACTTCTACATCTCTGTTTCCGTCTCTGACGGTGAAAGTATACCATGTTTCAGTACATTGAGCCTCCCAAACAGCGTTTAAAGTTACCGTGCCGCTTACCGCCGTATCAAAATCAACAGTTTGCCCGGGTGCAAAAACATTTCCTCCTGCATCCATCCAACCGCTGAATACATAACCTGTTCTTGCCAAATTGCCTTGTGCTCTCACGTTAACACTACCGGGAGTTGTAACATTTTGGCTTGCCGGTACTGTCCCGCTTGTATGGCCATTGCTTCTATAGTTAATTGTTACAATGCTTGGTATCCAGTGTGCATCTAATGTCATTGTGCCATGAACACCTGCTGCAAAATTAAATACCTGTCCGGGTGGAAAAACATCTCCTGCGGAATCTCGCCAGCCTACAAAGATATGCCCTGACCTTGCCATATTGCCTTGTGCTCTCAAGCTAACAGAGCCGGGCGTATTGACAGTTTGGTTTGCCGGTATCGTTCCACTTGTATGGCCATTGCCCCTATATTGAATGGTTACAGTGCTTGGGATCCAGTGGGCGTCTAAAGTTAATGTGCCTGTCATTGGAGTGTTCCAAGAAATTAACTGTCCGGGTGCAAAAATAGTGCCAACAGAATCTCTCCAACCGGCAAAGACATAGCCCGTTCTTACTAAATTGCCTTGGGTTCTTAGATTAACAGAACCCGGTGTGTGTACACTTTGACTTGCAGGTACTGTTCCGCCGGTGTGGCCATTTCCCCTATAGTTGATAGTTACCGTACTTAATCCCCAGTGAGCATCTAAAATTATACTTCCACTAACTGGGTTTGGAAAGGTTATAGTCTCCCCGGGCCAGAAAATATTACCGCCGCCGTCATGCCATCCAAGGAATGTATGACCTGCTCTTACCATATTTCCTTGAAGTCTCAAGCTAATAGAGCCGGGTGTAGTTATTGTTTGGCTTGCAGGAACTGTTCCGCCTGTGTGCCCGTTGCCTCTATAATGGATTGTAACAGTACTGGGTATCCAGTAGGCATCTAAGGTTAAAGTCCCGGCAACCGCACTTGTCCAAGTAAGCGTCTGCCCTGCCGGAAAAATATTACCGCCGGAATCTCGCCATCCAAAAAATATGTGACCTGCTCTTATCATGTTGCCCGGAGATCTTAAAACGATAGAACCGGGAGTTGATATAGAATGACTTGCAGGTACTGTTCCGCCTGTATGTCCGTTGCCTCTGTATACAATCGTGACTACATTTGAACGTGGCATGACCCCAATTGTAGAGTCCATGCTAACATTTAATGCGGATGGGGTGGTGGTTTCAAAGGTGTCAAATATGTTGTAAAATGTGTGGAAATTTGGGATTCTTGCATCAAATTCAAGCTCAAGTTCAGACGAAAGTCCTTGTATTCCAAAAGAAGCAGGCTCCGGATCAAGAATTGGACTAACAGGATCATGCGTAAGTTCAATAGTGTCAAAAATTGATCCTGATGCTGAAATAGCTTCGCCAAAGTTCAGCGGTTCACTTACTGAAGCAAATGCATCGTAGTCCATGTAAAAAACAGGTGTGTCTACAACGTTAAAATCATTCTCCTCAATGTGCATTAATCCCGGTGAATTAATCGCAGTTGGATTGAGAGTTATGTTCATGTCCGTTTGTGTTGCTGCTGCAATGGAGCTTACATCTCCAATTACAAAAATCATAATCAGCATGAAGCTGATTGCCCTCATAATTGAGTCTCTGGTTCTTTTTTTCATTAAAATTTCCCTCCATATTTAGAAGCGTTGAATACAGCTTCTTAAAATTAATATCAAATAACATCATAAAATGCCATTTGATGACAAAAACTAAGGGATTATACTCTAACCAATGTACTATGTACATGTACTAACTAAAGATTTTTTGTAATTATCAAACATACAACTATAAGTGGCTTGTTTTGCGACGTATATGTAGCTTATTTTGTCCCAAACCCTACTCGCTTTTAAGAACCTGTTCTTTTTAAAAGGAGTGGGGTTTGGTTCATTCAGGGCTATTGTGCAAGGTTATCAATTATTAAATTTTTTGATTTAGCCATTTCAAGTATCCGCTTTGTTGTCCGCTCTCTTCCATCACTGTAGCAAATAAGGTATTTAGCGTTTTCAATCATGTAAAGGTTGCATAAAAAGTAGCTATGTTCTGTATCTAGTTGCATTGCTGTTACAATTTTATTGGCCTTTTTTATCACACTTTTGTACATTTTGCTCCACGATGCGTAGTGTTTGCATGAGCCGTGAGGCAAAACGGATATTAAAACAGCTTTGTTAAAGCGTTGGTGTTCCTTGCGGATATCTAAGAAGATTTTAGCGCAAAGCAAATCAAAGCCTTGCTCCATGCTGCAAAGGAAGTACCTGTAGCCGGCTTTTAAAGTGTAAAGTATGGCGTTGTTGATTTCTGACAGCAAACTTAAATAACATGGACTTTCCTTGTCTGTTAAAGAAAATGGGAACTTATGCAAGGCATTGCCGCTAAAACAAACGGTGCGATTTCTATCAATTCCGAATAATGAACTCATTTCTAATCCCCTTTCGTATTTTGAAATATGTTGAAATATTTTGAAATGCGAAAAGGCAAAACAAAAGCGCGTAAGGAGACGAAAAAATCTCGTCATCATCCTACGCGCTAAAATTTTCCAATATGTATTTTGAAAATTTTCAGCTTACACTAAGCAAACATGCCAAACAGCA
>WQVX01000223.1 GCA_009785615.1 Defluviitaleaceae bacterium
CCCATGTCACCGGTAAATATTCTTTTATTACTTCCATCCCTATTGTCATCTTGTTTCTATTTTAACAGGTTTTCTTTCTCTTTTCTGCTTAATTGGACGCACATGGGGCAAAGCCCTCATGGTTTTAATGTTTAACTAAGTTCCCTGACGATATAACATGTTTGATGGATAAGTCTTTATTCATGATGATCATGTCAGCGTGTTTTCCTTTAGCCAAAGAGCCTATTTGATCTTCCAAGCCTATTGATTTTGCAGGATTGATTGTAGCAGCTTTTAAAGCACTTTCTAAAGGTATTCCAAAATCCACAGCTCGTCGGAAGCAATCAGTCAATACGGTTATACTTCCAGCTAAAGAGCCGTTGTTTATGGTCGCGGTTCCATCCTTTACTGTTACTGCCTGACCTCCTAAATCATATTGGCCTTCCGGCATTCCGCAAGCACTAATTGCGTCACTAATCAAGCAAACTTTGTCATCGCCAAAAAGTTTAAAAATTGACCGTACCATAGAAGGGTGAATATGATAACCATCGCAAATGACTTCCACATAAGCTTCAGAATCTGCTGCCGCCCCTACAATACCGGGGTCACGATGGGCAAAAGTATTCATCCCATTAAACAAATGTGTTGTCTGGCTTGCTCCATTTTCAAAAGCCAGTTGAGCAGTATTGTAGTCTGCACATGAATGAGCTAATGATACACGGCATGATGAATGTACTTTTTTAATAAAGTCCATACCATTTTCTACTTCCGGTGCTATAGCAACAATTTTAACGCTGTTGCCGCTGACTTCAAAAAGGCGAAGAAACATATCGTAGTCTGCACCAATAATAAAGTCTTTGTTTTGGGCACCTCTCTTTTCTATACTAAAGAAGGGGCCCTCCATATAAATGCCTTGCAAAACAGCTTGGCTAGATATAGAGTTAGTTATAGATTTTCCAACAAATCCACGAGCATTCTTGTAAATTTCTGTCAACTTATCTTCCGGCAGTGTCAGGGATGTTCCCAAGAAGCCGGTAACTCCGTGTTTTACCAGAAACTGCGCCATATTATCAATGGCTTGAGGGGTTCCGTCACCAAAGTCTGAACCGGCAGCTCCATGAATATGAATGTCTACAAATCCGGGTACAACATAACAATCTTTGGCATCAATAATAGTGTCCTGCTGTTTTTCAGAGCTATTGCTTCCGATATTTGTAATAGTTTCTGCTTGGATTTCGATATCATTTTGATGAAACTCACCATCCGGGCAAAACAGAATTCCGTTGGTAATAATCATAAAATCACCTCATTCTTTTAAATTTTTTAAATCTGTCAAAACATCTTTAAATCCATCAAATGGTTTGTATGGCAGGTTATGCGTACTACAATATTTAGCTAAAGCAGAATCAGTTTTTGCAAATACCAGATCGGCTTCTTCTGCGGCGCAACGGTCGGTTAATCCATCACCAACAAATACTATTTGCCGCCGGGTTTGATGTCCGGAATTTTGAATACATGCTCTTTTACAATTTCCGCATGGGCCAAAATCTTTTATACAAGAAGCTGTAGATTCAGCAAAAACAGGGTATATAGGCTGACCATTTTGATCAGAAGAAGATTCTTCATTGATATACAAATCATTTGCAAAAACTTGTATATTTTCCAGACGTTTTTGCCCTAATACATGTTCAATGCCTTGACGAAATCCTGCACTTACAATAAACAAGGGAATGTTTTTTTCGTGTATCCAATTTAACAGAGGATCAAACCCTTCGTCTATATGAATGTGCTGTTCTAAAAATTTGTAGTACTCTTCCATAGTTATATGCAAACTTTCAAAATGCATAGCCATAGCGGGGCGTGTGCCCAATATGCCGGCGCAAAAATCCTCTTCTATCTTAACGTTAACATCGTTGCCATATTTTTTAAACAACAAATCGTTAGAGTCTTCTTGTGTAATGGTTCCATCAAAATCTGATACAATAGCAAATTCTTTTAACATTAAAAATGTCACCTTCTCTTTCAATTATAGATGGTTTAATGCAACTCTACATTATATTGGTATTTATCCCCTCTGGCAATGCCAACACCATATTCAATAATTGTGTCATTTTCGTATGTGTAACGATCAATTTTCATACAAGGAGCATTTAGTTTCAGTTGTAGTAATGCAGACTCGTTTTTGCGGGCAGGCACACTTTGCAGTGTTTCTTTTACCTTTGAAAATATCACATTATATGAATCAGACATCATTGTATATAACGAGTTTGCAGATAAAAGCTCTCCTTTAAAATCCGGAAATCTTTCTTGTAATAAGTTGGTGGTTACGATTATTACAGGCTCTTGATCCACGTATCGTACACGAGTAAAGCGAATTATATCAACCCCAACATCACATTTCATTTTTTGAGAAATGCGCTCGTCACATTTTATTTTTGTAAAATTAACTAATTTTGTAGAAATTGTTTTGCCGGATTTTTTCATATATTCTGTAAAACTATAAAGACCTGACATTTCTTGACTTAAACGGTTTGACGCTACAAAAGTCCCTTTTCCTTTATATGTATTAACGTATCCATCGTTTTCCATTTCTTGAATAGCCTGACGCACTGTTGAACGGCTAACTCCATAAATTGCACACAATTCGCGTTCTGATGGCAACTGATCTTCTTGGTTAAAGGTACCATTTTGAATTTGCTTTATTAATGCATTCATCATCTGCACATAAGCAGGAATGCGACTGCCTTTGTCAATTTGGTTTACATGCACTATATATCTCCCCCGTCCGGTTGTAATGATGTCCGTACCAGTATTTTATCATGAATAAATCTATAGATCAAGTATGGTAATTTTATCACTATACATTTGCTGCATACTTGTGTTTTGGATAAAATTCTGCTAAAATCTGTATTAAGTTTTAGTAACAATCCGGAGGTGTACCCAAGTGGCTGAAGGGGTCGCACTCGAAATGCGATAGGCCGGCGAACCCGGTGCGGGCGTTCAAATCGTCTCACCTCCG
>WQVX01000224.1 GCA_009785615.1 Defluviitaleaceae bacterium
CCGCAGTCGGGCTTGCGCCCTTTGTACGGTTTTGCTCCACCACATTTTGCGGTTGCTGGTCTTGCTACGCAAGCCCTTATACGCAACCGCAAAACGTCAGTTACCTAGAACGTTATGCGAAATGTGGGCTAAAAATATGAATATAATATTGGTTGACGATAATATAATATTTTTGTAGTATAAATCATGAGGCGAAAAATGAATAAATTGAGAGCACAGGTCACAGTAGGTATAGTTTCTGTTTTAATGAATATTGTTTTATTCGGTCTAAAATTTTGGGCAGGCGTGGTATCTGGATCTGTAGCATTGGTAGCTGATGCTTGGCATTCTCTTACTGATTCATTAACTTCGATAGTTGTTGTAATATCTGCAAAACTATCAGCGCAAAAACCTGATAAAAAACATCCTTTTGGTCATGGTCGTTGGGAACATATTTCTTCAATATTTGTCGCATTTGTTTTAGGAATAGTCGCTTATGAATTTTTCACAAATTCAATAGAACGGTTACAGGATAGAGAAAATGTTATATTTGGAACATTAGCAATTGTTGTTTTAGTTGTATCTATTGTTGTAAAAGAGTTGCTGGCTCAATATTCATTTTATGTTGGACGAAAAACTGACAACGCGCTTGTAATAGCTGATGGGTGGCAACATCGTGCAGATTCAATATCTTCTGTAATTGTTTTAATTGGCATAATAATAACAAAATTTATAACGGATTTATGGTGGATGGACAGTGTATTGGGAATATTTTGTGCATTAGCAATATTATATGCTGGAATTAAAATATTGAAGGATTCAGCAACAAAATTATTAGGAGAAGAACCTTCACAGGAGCTGATCGATCAGATAAACAGTGAAGTGAAAAAAATATACACAGATGAACTGCAAATGCATCATTTTCATTTACATAATTACGTTTTACAAAAGGAAATGACATTTCATATTAGACTTGAAAGAAACATAACTATTGAAAATGGTCATGAAATAGCTACCGTAATTGAGAATATGGTTAAAGAAGAATTTGATATTGTAGCAACAATACACATTGAACCATTCAAAAAAATGGTATAGATACAAAATTATATATATCATTAAAATCAATTCCGTAAAAATAAAGGGTATACGTACGCCCACACATCGCATAACAAACAGTAACAGCTGCGCCGCCTTTCGGCGGCTTGGGGCTCCATCTGGCTAGGTCATTGCGCTACGCTTCATTCCCACGCCAGTTTCCGCCCACATTTTGCCAGCCCTGCAAAACCTACGGTTTCGCTTATTCGGGCTGCCAAAACGTCAGTTACTTAGAACGTTAGACGAAATATCCTATTGCAATGATAAAAAAAAAGATATAATATCATGGTATGACTGCGAAAGAAGAATATGAGAATTTTCTAGAATATTACTATTTTGATTATAATATTCTAAACTCAATAATATCTTTTTGGGAAAACACTGATAACCCCACATATAAAACTTCTTATTCGCTGTTTATTATATTAACTCAATTTTATGACTTAAATAAAACATGTATTCCATATTCAATGGCACATATTTGGGATATAATAAATGGAACGAAAAAGTATGCAGATAAAGTTAATTTTATAGATAAAATATCAAAAAGGTGGTATGTAAGTGAAGATATTGATAATAATTTAATTAGAATTGATAAATGTGATAATATATCTGACCATTTTGACGAAGTATTCGAATCTATGAAAATGACAGATGAGATTAGAAGCGCATTTGATCCTTTAATTGAATTGGGATTTGAGAAATCATTGAAGAATGATGACTATTCAAAAATGGTCAATTTTGAGTATTATAATAAAATGATTGAGATTTATAAGCAAAAGAAAGTTAAATCAATTTATGATATATTTCAGTTTAATTATAAAATGATTAATATTATGAATGTAAAAAATAATTTAAATGTTAATATTGTTTCAAAAGAAGAGTTGATAAAGAATATCGAAAAATTTATGTTAAATAACAATTTGCTTAGCTCTATAAATGTAAAAAGTATAGCAAAATTTGAAAACTTTTATAATAAAAATCTTTTAAATTTTCAACAATCTGAATTTTCAAAAAAAATATTTATGTATTCATTTTTGTGTGATTATGTTGGTGTTACAAAAGAATCAAAAAACAAGGTTAACAAAGATACTTTTGCTTCAGGTATGATAAATGATTTAATACATTTATCAATAGGATTACGATGTCCGAATTTTATTACAAATGATAAAAATTTAAAGACAAAAGCTGTAATCTGCAAAAAATTACTCAATTTAAATGTAAGAATATTTGATAACGAAAATTTTTGTCAATATTTGATTAATCAATATGTAAAAATAAATTTTCCTAAAAAAGATCAAAAAGAATTTAAAATAAGCATTGAATTGAATAACGAAAAATACCAAAAAACATTTATTATTGATTTTAATAAAACATTATATCAGTAAAACAAAAGGATAGTTCGTCTAACAAACGGTAACTGCTTCGCCGCCTATTCGGCGGCTCGGACTCCAGTTTTGCTAGGTCGGTCGCTTCGCTTGCTCCCACGCAAAACTTCCGCCACAGTTTGCCAGCCCAGCAAATGCTACGCATTCGCTTATTCGGGCTGTCAAACCGTCAGTTACCTAGAACGTTATATGCCATTTGTCCAAATCTTAGTTGAAAAATATTGACATAAAATAAATATTGAATATAATGAAATAACTACACGATTTTATGAGGAATAATATGGACGTAAAATTAAAACAAATCAGAGAAGATATAATAATCGGTGGTTTCTCTATTGAATCAACAGGTGAAACTTATAATAAAGATTTGGAAGTATTTTACCACGATTTTACCA
>WQVX01000225.1 GCA_009785615.1 Defluviitaleaceae bacterium
AATGTATCCCAAATTGACCTTGAAACACGGATGCTAATTGTGTATGATGAGTATGGGAATGTAACAGAAACTTACCTTGGCGAAGCATTTTATGAAATGGTATCAGAATCAAGGGGATCTTTAACTGAATCAAGAGGCATTGCGCCCCGCTTTGATACAGGCTTTAGAAGTATGTTTGTACCATTTGCAAGTAGCCCAACTCCTGCCGATGGCAGGAGCGCATTTGTAGGCGGCGGCTTTTTTCAAACTACCACTGCACATAGAGAAATTGAATTAAGAACTCAAAGTTTTCCGGGCGGAATGAGTACACTTGATGCTTTTTTTACTAATGCTATCGGGGACGATAATGCAACAGTCTTAAATATTGGCCCTAATCGTATGGTATGGCGGGCTATCCGCTTTCCGGGCGAGGCTTACGCTGCAAGAGTAAGTTCTTTTAACGGTGGATTTTCTAATGTTTCGCTACGCTTTCTTGCTATTGGTGGCAGCTCAGTGACTCCAAGCGGCGTAACTGTAACACTTAATGCAAACGGTGGCAGTGTTAACCCTTCAAGTATCGTTAGGACTCCGGGAAGTACTTATGGTTCTGCTGGATCACTACCAACACCAACCAGAAGTGGACGTTTTTTTGTAGACTGGTTTAATACGTCGTCTACAGTTGGCGGTACGCGAATAAGAAATCATTCAACTGTGTCTAATTCAAACCATACTCTTTTTGCCAGGTGGACGGATCCAAGTAGGCATGATAATCGCTGGTGGCTTCCTTCTAACCTTGGTACAACAGTAATTCCAATTCGGATTGCTGGTAATCCAGCGGTTAATTGGCGAACAGGTATTCAAAATGGAGTTGCAAATTGGAACAGTACAAATACTGCCATTGATTTTAGGTTTGATAACAACACCATAGATACAGTTAGTACAAGTAATTGGTCTGAGCCTTGGTATGGTAGAGTCAGACTTTTTCATAATGGAGCTACAACAGTTGTTGGGTATGAAATTCAATTAAATATGATAGAAATAAGTCATAGCCGCACTTTAACAAACCATACTTCTCAAGGTATCATCAATTTTACAACAAGCGTTATGGTGCATGAATTGGGTCATATACTTGGATTAAGAGATGGCCCATCAGGTTTTCCGGTAGGAGGTGGAGTAAACAATAGTGTTATGAATTATGGTAGGAACAGAAATACATTATTACGCCCAACATCATTTGATATTACAGGTGTTAACATGATATATAATTAGAAAAGAGGTCTAAATCATGAAATTCTTATTAACAACACTATTTACTTTAATATTCCTAACAGCTTGTGGGACTAGTATCCAAAATGAATCATTGCAAAGTGGGTCACTGGCTGAATTAGCTTCATTAAACTATGTTAGCCTTTCACGAATGGATGCCTTAATTTCAATGGCACACGAACTGGAAGAGGTAGTATATGTAGACATTCATGCTGATTATCCGGCATATCCCACTTTGGAAGATTTGGCTTCGCGTGCCAGGGATATAGTTAGAGTTGAAGTATTAGACGAAAGAGTAGGCTTGGTAAACATTTTACTCCCATCTCCATATAACTATGAAGGTCAAACAAGTTATGAAATTCAAACAATTCATCGTTTAAGAGTCTTAGAAGTTTTTAAAGGAGATACAGAGCCAGGTGATATTATTGAGGTTAGACAGGAGGGAGGGCAGTATGGAAATATTATTGTTACAAATTCACGCAAAATACCATTTTCTGAAGGTGATGATGTAGTTTTATTTCTTGCAAACCGAGCTATTGACTTTGATATTCATATACCATCAGTTTTATTAAGCCCATTTCAAGCTGCATATAACTTTACTCCTTCAAATACAGATGCAAGATTAAGGAATGCCAATGACGAATTGGAAAGCATATTCCCTTATAATGATTTAATTTTAACACTAAATGACTTGGCAAGGATTTCTGAAAATCATCTTAACGAGTAAAGAAGATGTACCATACTAAACCTGTCCCAAAATAACATAGCCCTAGCAAATCAATGAGTGGAATATAAAAAGGAATCACACATCAAACTGGTGTTTGGTTCCTTTTTTGGAGCTATATCCGTTACTTTATTTGCCAGAAGCAAGTGCGCAACCGGTCTCATTTTATCACCGATTGAAGCTTTAAAAGACTAATTTAACAGCCGAAAAATAGCCGTTTTAACAACTAAGTCAGCAACTAAAATTATCAAAAACATGTGAAATATATATTTCTGCAATGCTTTTTAGTATAATGGTTGCATTACACTTTAAGTCGAGAGAGGAGACTAATTTATGGTAAGACTATGTATGAAAATTATAGGGTTAGCACTAAGTGGTGCTCTGCTTGCTGCACCACTTACTACCCAAGCAAGCGATATAACAGTAATTGTGGATGGCCAGTCAGTAATTTTTGAGGATGTACAACCTACTATAATAGATGCCCGAACAATGGTACCGCTTCGTGGGGTATTTGATATGATGGGCTTTTCTATAGATTGGGATAGCAATATATCAACAGCTACTCTAAGTAGTTACGGCACCACTATTACAGTAAGGTCAGGCGATTCATTTATTACTGTAAATGGCGTACTACATACAAGCGATGTAGCCCCACGTATTCAGGATGGTAGGTTTATGCTACCCCTTAGCCTAATCGCTGAGTCTACAGGTGCAGAAGTAAGTTGGGATCAAAATACTCGTACTGTTTCAATTATAACAGCAACCAGAGCACCAGAAGTTAAGCCTGTGCAACTGGAATTAGCCGAGCCTTTACGATTTAATCCTATTTTAGAAGATATTAGTTTGTCTCTGGCAGAGGTTCAAAAAACTAGAA
>WQVX01000226.1 GCA_009785615.1 Defluviitaleaceae bacterium
ATATGTCAAATAAGCTGAAACTGTATCTGGTTGATTTTGACCAAAACTTTGAAAAGGATGTCAGCGAAATACTGGAGCCAGCAAAATATCATATTCCTCAGCTTGAGCTTTTACAAGCAGCCGTTTGATATCTCACAGCAAACAAAAATTAAATCATTAAAATTTAGATAAGGAGACAGGAGCGAAG
Organism: Defluviitaleaceae bacterium; assembly: GCA_009785615.1. GTDB lineage: Bacteria > Bacillota > Clostridia > Lachnospirales > WQUN01 > WQVX01. The sequence continues at coordinate 188 of WQVX01000226.1, forward strand.
CATGAAAAAGAAAATAATAATGCTAATAATTTTGGCGGCAGTATTCGCAATCCCAATAACAGCCTATGCAAGCACACCGCCTAATAGTTTCGGCTCGCAGAGTTGCAACGGCATTCATTTTAACCCACAAACGCCAACAGGCAGGGCTATGAATGTCGGATTACCTCATATCGATCAGCCGATTCACTTTAACCCGGAAGTTGTTGCGACACAAGGAACCGGCTTTCCTATGATTATAGCCCCTACTGCATCACTTAGCTTTACAGGTAACAGCGGATTTGCAGAAGGAGAGCGTATAGGTGTACTAACTGTTCAACGGCACAACAGAAGTATTAACGTCTACGAAGGCGAAACTATGCGCAACATGGACTTTGGTGCCGGAAGGTTTACGTTTTCAGGAGCGAACAGCGGAAATACTGCTTTGATAGGCCACAATAGAGGCCGCTCTAATGGCTTTTTCTCATTCGTAAGAACTTTACAAGAAGGCGATACGATTGCCTTAGATATGAATGGTATAACAAGAAACTATGCCATTACTCATTCGTTTATAGTACACGAAACAGATTTTACACCACTAATGGAGGTTGGCGATAATCGCCTTACCCTAATTACTTGTGTAGAATATAGGCCACGGTACCGCCGGATTGCGGTAGCTGTGGAAATATAAAAAATGACCGCAAAGCGCGGCATATTCAGAATAGGAGAATTTTATGGAGAATAAAAAAAGAGTTTTAAAAAGAAGAACTACAACAGATGATAAGAAGATATTCAGAACAAACAGGAAAACTTTTATAAAAAAAGCAGTAGCTTTAACCATGGGAATTACCATGCTTGCAGCATCTTTTAGTCCAACAACAGCATACGCCCGACATCCCGGATTTGGAGACGGCCATGGACGAACCGCACCGATAAATGCAAATAATTTTGCCACACCCGTTTGGGAAAGATTCAGCTTCAACTACACTTTCCACAGCGGAGCAGATTTCCGTTATGAATTAGGCAGACCAACAACCTTTAACGGAACAGTGCCTGCAAATGTGTTTACAGCCAACATGCGCCGAAATGCTGGTGTTTCCCTTTTACCGCCATCCTATGGCATTTTTAGCGGAAACATTCCGACCATGCCCGGCAATCCGTTATTTCAACAGCCTCCGAATCCACACTTTGCAATGCCTCGGGAGTCAACTAATCCCAATGCACTAACGACTTTTGATACCTTACAACAGGGGGCGAATCTCCAACCCCAAGGCAATCCAATGAATATGTTTAATGTTGACAGCAGCGGTTCTAACCTTCAAGGTAATAGTGGGTTCTTGCCAAGCACCAGCATCGGCATTGCCAATTAAGCAGGTGAAACTTTATTGAGCAGAACAAACAAAGGTAACGCATCCGGCTGTATGGATATGACAGCATACAAGGCTATGCAAGCCGTTCAAAGAAATGAACCCGACTACAAAAGTCAGTTAGCAGAACAGAAGCGAGAAGAAGCTTTGTTATTTATCAGCAACATGAGAATTTATTTCAGCAGATGTGGATATGAAATTGTATCCGATATTATAATTCGTGATAAGAAAACAGGTACGATTTACAGCAAAGATTACAGAAAAGAAGTAAAACCATGACAAAAAAGAAAATGATGAATTTATAAATATAGAAAAAGCGATATATAAGCGGCTTCTCACCATGAGAGCCGCTTTTCCTATAAAACAAACTCAAATAATAGAAAGCGGTGAAAACATGCTAAAAATGTCCAAAGTGACATCCTGTGCATTGTTAATGATGATGATTTTTTCAACTACTCTTTCGGCCTCCGGCTCGAATTTATTAGATAGCGGATGTATGTGTGGTGTTCCAAACAATCAAGCTAATGTTCCCAATACTCCAATAGGAATCCAGCGCATTTACAGCATTGCAGAAACCCCGGCACCGGCACCAAATACTGTAAAACTTACGGTAATAACCGGCGCATCTTCTAACTATGTATGGATACAGCTTGAAGGAACAAGGTATGTGAAAGGCAACCTTGTTTCTCAGACTGCTACGCAAAGGACATGGGAGATAGTCTACAGGCCAACCAACTACACGTCCCATACGGCGCAGATCAGTGCCAATCATGCCTATATTTTAGATGATAAGGTGGTTTTTCAGATGTTTCCGGTAACTTTAAGCGCGCCTTTTGTAAATCCTGCAAACCCGGTAATTCATAGTGCAACTGCCAGACAAACTAACCTTATCCTTGGGGAAACAACAACCATAGCCGTAGAGACTAACACAGATGCAGACTATGTTTGGGCAGAAGTAGACGGCAGACGTGTTAATGCAAGGCGTACCAATACAAGCGCAGTATCCTCACACGTTAGAACCTGGACAATAAATATAAGGCCGGAAGAAAGTCAGATCGTTGAAGTATACGCAAGAGCAAGCGGCATTGGGCAGGAAACAACCGGCCCAGGTGTGAATATTAGGGTAAATGAAGCAGTGCCGGAAGCGATTATCCTGCGGGCTTCTGCTTCCTCTGAGAATATTATACAAGGAGATTCAACAACCATAACCGTCCGCACTAACAGCGATACAACTCACGTTTGGGCAGAGGTAGACGGCAGACGAGTAAACGCAAGACGGCAATCTTCATCCTCAACAGTTATAACATGGA
>WQVX01000227.1 GCA_009785615.1 Defluviitaleaceae bacterium
TGATACTTTTTTAAATTTCCCTTCAAAAATCAGTTAATCAGCTACTTCGACTATATCCTACCATCTTCTACAGGATTTTTCAAGTGTTTTTTTCCATATATTTTGGTTTTTGTGCTAAAAAAATTATGCCTTTTAGTGCTTTGTTTTGCTGCGCTTGTTACTGCTGTTGCCTCCATGTTATAATTTCTATAATAACGAATATTCGTTAGGCAGTGGAAGGAGAGAGAAAAATGCAATGGGATAGAGCAAAAAATTTTATGTTAATATTCTTCGGGCTGGTCAACATTTTATTAGCAGCTTTAATTCATTATGAAACTAATGAACACATTCTTAGCCGAGAACGTGAAAATGCTATTCATGCCGTTTTTGCTCAAAATAATATTAGTATGCGCTACCCTATTCCCAGGCAATTTGCGCCAATGCGGGCATTGCAGGTAGCAAGCTATAACTATGATATAGACAGGTTGCTTTATATTTTTTTTCCACCTCATGCAGAAATAAAAATTACAACTGACTCAAACAGATATGAATTTACTTGGGAAGATCTGCGGCTGGTTATATCCATGGCCACGGGCTATATTGCCTTTGATTCCGGCCAATCCTTAGAGGGGATGCCAAACAAAAACGCCGCCATAGCTTTAACACAAACATTTATACAAGAACATTATCCGGGCTTTAGATTAGATATTCAAAGCACAAGAATAGTAAGGCAGGGTCTGCGCATTTTTTATAGGCAAGAATACCAAGGAAACCTCATAGATATAAACTTTGTAGAGTTTCTTGTTATTGGCGAAGGCAACGATTTATCAATAGCGCAGGTAGATATTCAGTATAACGCGCCTTTAGGATTTGCCTACATGCCACAAGAATTGGTAGGCCCGGACGAAGCTTTATTAACATTTGTTCAGCATATGCGACGCCACAACGATATGTCGGTTGTTATTACCCATATGGATATTGCGTATTTTCCTCCTCCTTCCGGATTACGAGCCATTTATATACCCTATACCCCTATCTATTTAGAACCCTTTTATCGAATTTTTATTGAAGGGCGCGAAGAGCCTTTTAGGATCAATGCCTATACAAATCAAATGCAGTAGGTAGGTTATTAAAGAGATTTTGAACAGACTTTTATATAAAAATCGACCATTGTTTTATTTTAAATGGTCGATTTTTTTTCATGTAACTTTTAGGCAAATATTTTACGACAAAATACGACAAATCACGATAAATTATTCACGCTTTGATTGACGAAATTTATCATTTCCTCTTGTAATTTGAATTATTTTGCATTATCCTATTAGTGGAAGGGGTAGCGATTTATCTTTTGTAGGCTCATGAAAAACTTTTTATTTTAAAAAAATTAAAGGCGAAAAATGGAGGTAATATCTATGGACGAAAATCATGAAGTTGAAAGAGAAGAAACAGTCAGCACTGATGATACAGTCAGCACCGATGATACAGGTAGTACAGACGATGCAGGTAGCACAGATGATACAGGTAACACAGACGATGCAGGTAGCACAGACGATACAGATGATACAGATGATACAGATGATACAGATAGCACAGATGATGATGCTGAATCAGAACAGTCTTTAAAGCAAAATCTTATTGAAAGGCTCAAAAAGCTTGAAAATCTTAAAAAGTTTGAAACACATATGTCTACTATTTTTGTTACTGTTGCTGCAAATCGTATTTCTGATTTACCAATTATTGCAATTTTAGCTATTGGAATAGGTTTTTTTGTTTTTCGCCTCATGTTAAATTCTATTATAGAAAATAAATTCTCTCACTCTATTAAAAGAGCAATTAAAATTTCAATATTTATTGTAACCTTTCTTGCTATTCCCGGCGCGATTTTTGCAACTATGGATTTTCGTGATAGTGATGCACATAATCGTATACGTGTTGCTGAGAACCAATTAACCGTAGATGGCTATACGCCAATAAGCTTAACTTTTAATGTTTCTGAAAATTATAGACGCTGGGGTATACAAAGAATATTTTTTCAATTATATCGATTGGAGAGAACATCGGAAGGAACTCAACGCCCTGTACAAGTTCTAAGAGGTAATACAGATAGAATCTTTACTCCCCATCCATTTAACAACAGATATTTGGAATTATTTTCATATGAATTTAATCCATCAACGGTGTACAATTTATGGATTTTTATCAATAGTGACGCTTATTTTAATATTAATACTCATCGTATTGCTCAAATAAGAATATATGGACGATTAGAGTGAGGAGAAATTATTGTGAAAACAAAGAAGCTTTTTATAATTTGCAGTTTTATACTAATACCTCTTTTTGTAATATTTCTTTTTAATAGATATGGATCGCAAGAAAGAGTAGCAAATGAGCGTATAGAACAAGCAATTAGCAGAATTGAAATAATAGCTGATGATGAAAGCCTTACTTTAGGGCCTTTAAGATGCCTTCTAGATAATTGTCAACATTTTAGATGTCGAACAGGAGGAGATTTGTTTGATAATATTTATGCAACAGTAGATTTTGAAAACCTATTATTTGAAAATGAAAATGGTGAAAGACGCCATCTTGTTTATTATCATGATTTTAATACAGTAAGAGGAGATAGAGATAATTATTTAGCTAGACTTTATGGAGATCTTTCTAGAATGTTTGAAAGAGCAAGTAACGTTACAATAAATACAAGAAATATAGAAGTATTAATGCTATTAATGTGCAAAAATCCAGGTAAAAACAGGAAAAAGGCTCAAGCAAGGCGAAATTGCTGTAGGATGTCGTTAAGAGAACAGCCAGCCAGAGCCTGATGAACAATCCAGGTAACTCTGGAA
>WQVX01000228.1 GCA_009785615.1 Defluviitaleaceae bacterium
TATCTCCCTAATTAGCCCGTCATCGTTATTTCCGGGGATTAAGGCTCCCGGCGTAGTTGTAGTTATTGGATGTTCAAAACCAAACTCTCCATAATACTCAAATTCTGCCGATGCGTTTACAGGTGCAAAAGCAGCTAAGGACACAGCCCCGGATAAGAAAGCAGCACCAATTCTTTTAAAATATCTTTTCACTTTTTTTTTCCTCTCTAATGTAGTTAATTCGATGTTTCACATTAAATATGCCCGGATAACTTTATCCCACCCGCATAGGTACCACCTCTTTTTCCATATATACCCTATCAGCAAAACCATATCATATATTTAAAGTTTTGTGTGCAAATTGCAGTGAACTCTACTATAGGGGTACTTTAGTGCAATTTGAGTTAACAATTTGGTACATTTACATGATGCTTTTTGTTAAAAAATATCAAAAATTTATTCGAATAAAGAATTTTTTAATTATATACTTAAACCATTTACGTTTGCCTCTTCACAAATCCAAAAGTGTGTGGTATGATGGTTCCTGTCGAGTTGAAAAGAAAATTGCCTAAAAATAGGGTATTAGAAAGGTGTGCCTGTTTGGAAACCGATATCCTGCATAATCTAGCGGTAAAATGGACAAGCAAACTAAACCGCTACGCGCAAAAGGAGGGAATAGAGCTACAAAAAATGATATTGGGTATGGAGATTATACTCCACAATATACCTAAGATAGTGTTAATGATAGTTGTATCTTTGATTTTAGGCATATTTCAACAAACTTTTGTAACATGGTTGTCCTTCGTTTGTATCCGAAGGTATGCAAGCGGTTTACACGCAAGCAACAGCACTACATGTACTGTAATGACTTTACTGATGTTTGTTGCTATGCCATATGTAATGCAAAATATCACTATTGGTGCAATAACCTTTATTCTGATATTTGCGATAGTTGGCCTTGGACTTTACATCTACGCCCCCGCTGATACCAAAGCAAGGCCAATCTTAGGCAAAAAGAAAAGGGGTAGGCTTAAAAGGAGTGCTGTAATAGCTAACTTTGTTATGTTGGCAGTGACATTGATTTTTTTAAATGAAGTGTTTTATGTATTGGTTGCAATGGGGGCTGTATATGCAGTAGTGGTTGTACTACCACTTACCTACAAAATTTTGAGAAGGAGCATTAAAAATTATGAACAATATGAATGAAAGAACTTCAGTAGCAGATAAGTTTAAAGATGGGGCAGCAAAGATGGTTTCTGATATGCTAATTAATCAAGCTGAAATGGGAACTAGGTTTTCTATTCTTTTGGGTGTCTCAGAACCCGAATTTCCTATCGAATTATTAAAAGAACATACAGAGTGAGAGAGATATAATTATAATGTTAGATGAAATTCAATTGCAAAATTATCTGCTTGTAATCCCTAGTGTTATTCTTTTCTATATGGTGTTTTTTAATATTTGCAAATCTAAATTTACCATCATAGAAACGTTATTATCAGCTTTTTTAACGTATATGGCAACTGTAACATTAATGATTATATTTGTTAATGTTTTTCCAAGGATAGGGATTGATATAGCTATAAATGGAGCTATTTCATTAGGGCTATTATTATTCGCGTACAAAAAATCAAAGACCCTGATATTAAGTGGCTATTATGCAATTTTTACTTCCGTTACTACAATGATTAGTGGTAGTTTAGTTGGTATGTTAATGACTATTATTTTTAATACTCGCTTTGAAGAAGCTAGAGCTAGCTTGATTCTATATTTTATTAGCATAGTACTTACCTTTACTTTCTGCTACTTTTTATCCAAATATATTGGTAATCTATTGCACAAGCATTATATTCAATTGCCACATGAGATGAAACAGAAATTTGCTTTATACGGACTAATTTTATCCGGTTTAACATTTTTGATATCTCATGTAAACTTGTTTGTGTATCAAATAGTAGATGATATAGTATTAATATCTAATATTAATTTAATATTGATTACCTGTATGTTTTTTGTAACAATAATTATGCTGATGGCTTACTTATCAAGCAAAAACAAGCAACTATTGGCAGAGTATGAAAACAAAGCGCAAGATGCGTTAGTGTCTTATACCAAGAACCTGGAAGAATCCTACAAACAATTAAGAGTCTTTAAACATGATCATTTCGATCTTTTGATCACCTTAATGACCTACAACTGCATAGTCAAAATCAAAGACCATGTGAAACAAGTTTCATACTACGCAAACAAAGAACTAAAGCTATTAGACAGGTCAATGGATCTCTTGGGCAACATCAACGACTCAGCCTTAAAAGGCTTGTTGGCCATGAAGTTTACATTGGCTCATACTGACGGTATAGGTGTAGAGTTGGACATTCCTGATCCTATTTACAACATACCTATAAGTGCGATGGATTTATGCCGTTTGGTAGGAATTGTCATTGATAACGCGCTGGAAGAGCTTCGATCTCATGAAGGAGAGTCAAAAGTTTTAAAATTTGGTATTGTTAACCAAGATAAGGATATATTGATTATTTGTAGCAATAATTATAAAAATCTCCCGGTTATCAATAAAATTTTTGACGAAGGCTACACAACAAAAGAATCAAACCAAGGTATTGGTTTGTACAGTTTAAGAAAAATCTGTGAAGAGTGTAAAAATGTATTATATTCTATTAATGTGCAAAAATCCAGGTAAAAACAGGAAAAAGGCTCAAGCAAGGCGAAATTGCTGTAGGATGTCGTTAAGAGAACAGCCAGCCAGAGCCTGATGAACAATCCAGGTAACTCTGGA
>WQVX01000229.1 GCA_009785615.1 Defluviitaleaceae bacterium
TAAAATTTTGAGAGCTGACTAGTTTATGTAGGAAATCGTTGCATCCGAATTTATGCCCTTGGATTGCTATACAAACCAGAGTAGCTTAGGCAAAATGGGGTGAATCGAAGAGGGAAATAAACAGATTTCTATAAGTTTCTATAGATTTTTGGCAACGGTACATCATATAGATATCTTCCGTTATTTATTCGGCGACCCAGAGAAAATTACTGCGGTATGCCGTTCAGACCCAAGAACAAAATTTGAGCACACAGACGGTATCACGCAATATACATTTCAGTACAAAGAAGGTCTGATGGCTACTAGTCTGGATGATGTGTGGGCATGGCCGGAAGAACCATGTATTAAGCGAAATTATATTAACTGGCGTGTGGAAGGTGAGGAAGGCTTCGCTGAAGGTGACATAGGTTGGCATAAGCGTCCGCCCGAGTTTTGTGGCAGCACCTTAAAGCTTGCTGGCAAGCAATTTCCAAACGTTTTTATAGAGCCAAAATGGAATACCGTATGGTTCCCTGATGCATTTATTGGAACTATGGCGAATTTATTGCGCGCAATTGAAAATAATACAGAACCGGAAATATCTGCTCGGGATAATGTAAAGACACTTGCCTGCGTAGAAGCTTGTTATAAATCTATAGCAGAGGAACGTACTGTATATCTTTCAGAAATACTTTAACAGCGAGATCAAACCAGTTAATGAGGAGAATTAGAATATGATATCAGTAGGTATTTTTACGGGTTACTATCCTTATACTTTGGCGGATACCATTGCGAAAATTAAAAAAGATGGCATGAGTTGCGTACAACTTGACCTTACATTTAAAGATATAGATTTGGACAGAGGTAAAATAACTAAGGAAAAGGCTAATAAAGTAAGAGATGCATTCCGCGATGCAAATATTCCTATAGTGGCAATATCTGCATATACAAATCTGACGCATCCAGATCCAGTGAAGCGCAAGGCTAATATAGATCACGTAAAGGAAGTACTTGCACACGCCAGAGATTTTGGTACTCCATATGTAATAAGTGAAACCGGCACATACAACGAGGAAAGCGACTGGTCGCCCGACGATAAGAATTTCACTGAAGAAGCGTTTCAGGATTTCAAAATGGTGGCTACGGAAATAGCTAAGTATGCATATGATCACGACGCTGTTTTTCTGATAGAGAATTATGTGAACAACATAATAGGCAGCATAGACGAGGTGGCAAGGCTTCTACAAGAAATTGATCATCCGGGAATTGGCCTGTTGCTTGATCCGACAAATTACTTCGACGGTAACAATATCGATAAAGTTGACGAAACAATTGAAAAGATTTTTTGGGTGCTTGATGATAAAGTTAAAATTGCCCATGCAAAGGATATTAAAAGAGCTGAAAATCTTGAGGAGAAGTTTGGTGACGGTTCTGCTGACCATAACAGCTTTAGAGGGGCTGGAGCTGTTGAACTACCTGCACCGGGCTTAGGCCTGCTTAACTATGAGTTGTATTTGAAGCATTTGCGTAAAAATCATCCTAATATTCCTATTATTATCGAGCATTTGGATGAAAGCGATATTCCGCGTGCTAAGAAATTTGTTGATGATACGCTTAAAAAGATTGGTGGGTAAGTTAAAGGGCTGTTTTGCGACAGCCCTTTAACTGATTCCTACGCATGCACAGAAGTAAAAATGCTGCAACTTATTGCCCGGCCCTCAAATTGGATATGCTCCGTTTTTCAATTGACAGCCCACTAAATTCACGGAGTCCTCCTTGCCCTGTTGGACACTGCGCCTCAATGCCTACCTTGACAGTGTCTTCCATTGGCAGCATACATAGTCTAACCATATCGAATTTTTCTCCGTCCAATGAATAGTGGACTGCAAAATTACATCCTACCCGTGCTATTTGCAACCATATGGATTCCTCAGTTAAATTACAGCCATTGGCATCGTCAGATATCTTGTTTGTTACGACACTGACCACTGCAGTTGTGTTAAAGTCGGACTTTTCATAGGCTGCTTTAATCCAGAGGTTTTCGTCCTGCATAACGATTATACAGCCAGCATCATAATTCGTCTCAAAATTCGGTTTCACTTTAACCCGGATAACGAAATCGCCTTCAATATCGGTATATAAAAAGGGCGCGTTCTTTTTTGGTGGCTCAAATTCCCCATTTTCAGGCACAGGGTTATTAAAATAGTCTGTTTCCGGAGGGGCGGTAATTGTTATTTTGTCCCCGGCTACACTAACCTCACTTTTGTTCAGCCATTTGAATGAATCAATATCCATAAGATTTTCAGCAAGGAATTGCGTTCCCTTGCTTGCACCGTCCTTTTCTAATTATTATGGTGTCCATCTTTTCGTTGTAACCTAAATTGCCGAGAAGTCCTGCATCTTAGGTGCTATATACCTCTCGAAGATGGCTATACTACAACAATATAACACATTCTGAAACAACATCAAGACAAAATATGAAATATCCAAGAATATTTTTGACTTGTATCCTGTCTTGTATTCTACTGCAAGCGCCGAATAGTTGACAGCTTGATTTAAGTGAGTAGTGATTGTATGGTTAATTAGACCACGGATTTTACGGATTTTCGCGGATTAACACGGATAAACATTGATAATATTGATTTTTATCTGTGCAAATCTGTGTAAATCCGTTCAATCCGTGGTCTAATTCAAACTTAAAGCACTGGGTTATCTTAAGTGCTTGCACAAAAGGACAAGTTTTGAACAAAAAGGAGAAAGAAAACATGAAGCA
>WQVX01000230.1 GCA_009785615.1 Defluviitaleaceae bacterium
CCGTATTTCCACAGGCTGTAAGTAATAACATCATTGCAACCGCAATGGTAATTTTACTTCTCATATTATTCATCTCCGTTCAAATACTTGTCAAGCCGGTCAAGTTTCCTGTTGTATTTCTTACAAACGTAATACTTGCAATACTACACCTGTAAGAAATAAAAGTCAAGTGCTTTTTCAAAAATCCTTCAAAAAATTTCACGATAAGAAAAAAACAATCAAGCATAGGGCGAAAACCCTCCATACTTGATTGTTTTTTTGTAAGTGATGACTCAGCTAAAAAATACCTTTATATTCTAAAATGGCCAAAGTGACTAGTGAAGCGGCACTACCCCCTGCATTAGATCCACCTTGAATATATGTTGCAAAAAAGAATGTGTTGCCGTTTGTTTCGACAAGCCCAACAAACCAACCGTTCATGCCCAAAGCACCATTTATATTCCCTGTTCCTGTTTTACCTGAAAGCACAGAACCGTCTCGCTCAGATAGCAGTATTGCATCTTTGATTGTATCTATATGCCTTGCTTCAAATATTGTGTTTCCTTGGTGCAAATCTCTCAAAAGCTTAACTTGCTCAACAGGAGATATTCGCAGTGATGATTCAGTCCAAAAATCCATTACGCCACCGGAAAGATTTTGATTGCCGTAGGACAATCGTGATAGATGTGCATACAGTTGTTCAATACCTACCTGTCTGTCAAAATCCTGAAAGTACCAATTTACAGAACTTTGCATGGCTGAAGCCAGATTGTGGTTTTGATTCCATGATTCAAAAAGATGAAGTGTACCATCCCATTCTCGCCATGTATTGTCTGAATCTAAAATGCCCATCTCCAAAGCAATAATGGCACTAAAAATTTTATATGTTGAATTTGGCGATACCCTTGTTACGCTCATATCCCTATTGTGAATGGTGTATGCGCCTTCATTCAAATCATATAAGACAAAACTTCCCTCAAATCCGTCAAAAAAAACGGATAAATCACTATATATCACATTCTCTGTACGGAAAGCAAAGATATCATTTTCAGCATTTGCAAATACGGAAACTATAGGTATTTTGCACATAACAAGAATCCCCATCAGCACAAAAATACAGGTGCTTTTTGCCCTAAGCAAACTTGTTTCTTTCATATATGAGGCGATGTGCTTAATACGGCTTACAATTTGTGGTTTTGAACCTCCCATATTCGTGGTGAACAAAAGAGTGGGCGAGTGGGAAAATTCGCTCACGAAATTTAGCAAAGCTCGTCCATAGTCAGTACGATGCTCTTTTGGGAGCATTTCCAGCACAAAGGCATCACATGCCAATTCTCTATCTAACCGCATTCGCTTAAAAGCAATATGAACTAAGGGATTAAACCAAAATAAAATTTGAAATAGGCACATGATGCTGTTAACTTGAATATCTCTTTTTTTACAATGGGCTAGTTCGTGAAGGATGGCATAACGCGCATCACTTGGTTTTGTTTTCATTGCGGGCAATATTATCATTGGTTTGAAAAATCCCATTGTCATTGGCGTATTTACAATTATAGATGTGCCTATAAATATATTGCGCTTAATACCAATTTCTGCTTTGCAACGATAAAACAAAGAAAGAAGCTCACCGTCTTTTATTGGCTTTACTGATTCATTAATTAAACGCAGCTTTCGATTGCACAACAAAGCGATTGCTGCTAAAACGATAATTCCTAAAATCCATAAACTCCCTAAAATTAAATGAATATACCCCGGAGTAGAACGGTCTACTGCTAATGCAAAATCTTGAATCCAGCCGTTGTTATAGGCTACAGCAAAGTCTGTACTACTTGGGCTTGATGTTGTTGCCACATTTACATTGTTGATGATGACATTTGTCCAACTTCCTATATTAAATAAGGAAAAAAAACCTCTTGGAATAAGAGGAATTGCTAACAAGGCAAAATAGAGAAATCCCAAATTATATTGCCCTCTAACAGATAAATGTCTTTTAAAGCAATTTTTTACAATCAAAATAAGCGTTATGCCAATCGAGGATACAGAGGTTGATGCCATAAAATGGAATGCAAATGAACTCATTGGCACTACCGCCTTTCCGACAATCTTTCGTCCAAAATTCTTCTTAACGCTATAATATCATCTTCTGAGAGTTTATCTTGCTCCAATAAATTCACAATCATTGAATCCAATGCACCATCATAGAACCGATTAAGGAAATTGTCATTTTCTTTTGCTAAGATGTCGGATTCTTTTACGAGAGGTGTGTAAACAAAAACACGGCCGTTTTTCTCGTATTGCAATGCCCCCTTTTTTACTAACCGAGAAAGTAATGTGTGTATAGTCTTAGGCTTCCATGACGTAGATGCTCCCAATTTATCAACAACCTCATTAGTATTAAGGGGAACTCCTGCCGCCCAAATTGTTTTCATTACCTGATATTCAGCATCTGAAATTTCAGGACTAGCTTTCATAAATGCACCTCCTATTCTTACATATGTAATATTATATAAAATGATATAATAAATCGTCAAGGTATATTTGCGAATTGTGCCTAAGTATATACGAATATATTTTTACTGCTGTAAGTGTAATAGATAAATATAATAATTTTCAGAATAAGACACACTGCCGTCATATTTAATTTGATATAATTAACTAAAAAGGCTTTTGAACAGGCTTTAGGAGGAAAATAATATGATTTTATCTTTAAAGGGGCAATTAGCAGATTGGAAGTA
>WQVX01000231.1 GCA_009785615.1 Defluviitaleaceae bacterium
GAAGCAGGGCAACGTGTAGCTTCTATAGGTTCTACAGGCAGAAGTACCGGGGCGCACTTGCATTTTGAACTACGGATAGGCGGCCGCCCTGCTGATCCAATGCAGTTTTGGAACTGATTTAATTTGGTTTTGAATTTGATTTTTAGCTTTATTTAGAGGAGGATGGATGTTTATAGAAAATGATAAATGGAGACATAGTTAGTTTAGATGCTTTACGACAATATATTAATGCGCGAAGCAAGATTTTTAATAATACCGGTTTGTTATGGATACTACTTGGGCTAATAGAGGGATTGGATAATTATGAAATAAGGATACCTGAATGCATTGAAAATATTGAGAGTAATGAAAAAGCATTGATATCGTTTAGTGTTATAGAAAAGAACCATGGCATTAATAAATTGTGTGATGCCCTGAAAGAAACTAATCTTGCTTATTCAAGAATCATTTTAAATACAAAGAGTGTGGAGTTCAAATACAAGCTTGATAAGAGTGGCAATGATTATATTGCTATAACAGAACAAGAGTTGATTGTTACAGGATATGAAAAGAGTACTGTAAGATGCTATAGAAACGCCGGAAGAACTTTTATAATCTATAGTCTGCAAGATATTTATAAGTCCGGCAATAATATGCGTGTTAAATCAGGATTTTATCCGACAGAAATACCTTCTTTCGTTTTTCCGGAATTGACAATAGGGTTGCTAAACGTACTGTCTCAGAAATATCCCTTCTTCAAGGATATTCTGGCAGACTTCGTTGCTACCGGGTTTGTGCCTAAACGGACACTGAAAGATTGCTTCAAATTCACATCCCGACAAGAACTGTTGCAAAGTTTTAGAAAATATAAGAAATTAGCTATCCCTAAAAGAATTAATAAGGTGCCGCTAAAAGAAGCTATACTTTTATGTGATATAGCGTTGCTATTGTCCCAGAGAGATCAACAAAGACTATTTAATATGGAATTAAGGCTAATCAAAAAAGCCATTGAAGATACAAAGAAATACCCGGATTATGCTGAACGCAGAGACGATTTAAGCACTTTTGGAGTTGAGTATTCAGTACTTAACTTCTTTGAACTGCTATGGAGCGAAAACGGAATGGAGAAGCTACCCAAAAACATTTTTGAAGATTATTTTCGCCTAAAAAAGACTTTCAAAGAACCTATTTCGTTAAACAAAAAAAGTTCAAGAAAAATAAGGGAAGAGCATGACGCATTAGCTCTAAAATATGCTTCAAAAAAGATGAAAAAGCTGACTATTCCAAAAAATAGTAAATTTAATGCTTTGAAGCTTCCTGCTGAATATGAACGTATCACAACTAAAAAAAGATTGTTACAAGAAGGCATGTGGCAACGTCATTGTGTAGTAAGTTACGATAAATTCATAAATGCAGATAAATGTGCAATCTATAGCAAAGTTTATAATGGAATCAGATATACAATCGAGATTAGGATAGAGCGAAATAAATATAAATGTAGGCAGATTAAAGGCGCACTTAATAGTGATCCTCCAAAAGAATTTAAAAAAGAAGTAGCTGATTTATTAGCTAAAAGTAAGCCTATTTCTTAATAATTATGACTCTTATTGGCTAAGAAAAAGCCCTCATCTTACGCAGAAACAAGCAGAATTAAATGCTGCGAATTGAGGACATTTTCTTAGCTGTAAAAGTGTTAAACTACTACATCCCCGCTCGTAATAAAGAGTGGGTTTTTTATTTCTACTATGAATTATAGGGGGATGGATATGCATAGAGGAAAAACCTAATATTTTATCAATTGTAGGAGGGCGGATGTTATGGATGAGCAAAACTTCAACAGGCAATGCAATAAGGGTATTATATTATTTGTATTATTTTGGATAGGATCTTTGCATATTTTAGTTAATGATTATTTGATGGAAACAATGCCACTTATAGTTGATATTGCTATCTATGGCTGGGCAAGTTTGGGGATTGTATGGGGTGGAGCAACATTAATAACAACAATGAAAATAGGATGTATTGAAGATTTTTTAGAATCAATAGACATGTTTTTGAGAATTTTATCTTGGGTAACGATCATTGTTTATTGCTTAAATATCGCTTCCACAATATACTTAATATTGGTGATGCGAATGATTGAATAAGAGATATGTCCGGCTTAGAGGTAAAACAAATCAGCTATAAAGCTGTTAAACCACTACATACCCGCTCGTTATAAAGAGTGGGTTTTTTATTTCTACTATGAATTATAGGGGGGTGGATATGCATAGAAGAAAGAAATAATAACAAAAAAGAAAGGAAAAGGCAGTGAAAACTCCTACACCTAACAACAATCAAGGCCATATTTTAATCCCGTATCCTCTTGAAAAAGCAAAGGCACTTAAACAATATTGTCTTAAAAAAGGTATCAGCTTCGAGGAAAAAGGCGTTGAATTTCTTGACGCTTTATATAAAAAAAACGTGCCGAAAGCAGTACAAGAATATATCGAAGAAAGCGAGGATTTAACAGTGAAAGAGCCTTAAAAGATTAAAAGATAAAAGCAAAAAGATCAAAAGATAAGTGATAAAAGAATTGCAGGATAAAGGGGCAACTACAAAATGTAATACATTTTGTAGTGTTGCGCCCCATTTTACGCCAATCGGCAGTGCCGATTGAGATTACAACCTTAACTACAAACAACACTACAAAAAAATC
>WQVX01000232.1 GCA_009785615.1 Defluviitaleaceae bacterium
AGGTAAATAAAATATGGTATGTTTTGGTGAAATACTTTCCCAACCAAGATCACATTTTATGCAATAAATATGTTGCTCTAACAATAGCATCATTTCATGATTTTGTGGGCTAAATGGTTGCCATAAAGTATTAGAGTCACAATAGAAAGAAGGCAAGTCACAATGAGGACATTTTAGAGCATTTTCTGCATTTTCATGAAGAGATAATATTAATTCAGTCTTTTCTTCATGCGAGAAGAGTTTTGAAGCTTCTTTTGACACACGTTTTTTTTCTTGTTTTTTTTCTTTTGACAATTTGTTTACCAAATCATTAGTATCAGTTTGACATATGGTGTCTTGTGGATCTCCTATACCAATGCATTTTATGCAAAAAATATTGGACTCATAAAACATTTCAGATTGGTACTCTTGTGTATTAGAAAATAGATACCCTGACTTGTCACGAAAATATAAAGACGGAGAATTACATTTAGTGCATTTTATAGCAGTATCTGCATTTGCGTATAGAGTGTTCATAAGATAAATTTTTATTTCATATGGTAACTTTGAAATATTTTCTCTTATATCTTTTCGTGTTGTATTTCGTATTGTAGTTGATAATATGATATAAAGTACACTTAAAATAGCCGCCAAGACGAAAAGAGCTATTGCAGCGTCTACATCTACGCTGCCACCTCTACTACTAGCAACATGACCCCACATTTTACAATCATCCTTTAGTCACAATTTTTTATGATTTTATCATTGAGCGGTACCGCATGATGTTCAGATGTTTTCCCAGCCAAGGTCACATTTTATGCAATAAGTACTCTGATCAATGTAAGGTATAGTTTCATGGTTATTTGGTTTGTATGGTTGCCACTCTTTAACCTTATCATAATACAAAGAGGGTAAGCCGCATTGAGGGCATTTTAAAGCATCTTTTGAATTTAAATGAAGGTTAAGTAGTAATTCAGCCCTTTCTTTTGGTGACAAGGTTTTTGAAGCTTTCTCTGCTATGCGTTTTTTTTCAATAAGAGCGGCGTTTTCTGGGTAATTAACATCTGTTTGGCATGTTATATCTTTTAAGCCAAGGTCGCATTTTAAGCAATAGATGTCCAATCTGCTAAATAGCTTAGATTGGTATTTTTGTGAATCGGTAAATGTAAAAATCGTTTCACCAGCTTTGTGATATAAAGCTGGCAAAACACATTTTGGACATTTTACAACATTATCTGCATTCACATAGAGATGATTCATGACATCAAGCTTTTCTTTGTCAGACCACTTTGAATAGGCATCTATCATCTCTTTTCTTACCTTAACTGATACAAAGATATAGGCTATACCTATAACAGTCGGGAAAAGTATATAGGCCCATATTATATTTTCGCTAGGTTGAATTACCATCTTAAAACCATCCTTTAGTCACAATTTTTTATGATTTTACCATTGAACACAACGGTAAAGCAAGCATATTTCGACAATATCACGATCGTATATTAGAAATGAGGTAATAAAAACATGCAAATTAATGACTTTAGTCGAGCTGTTAATGACATAAACCAAACAGTTGATAACATTTATAAGGCTATCAACAGAATGGTAACTAGTGTAGATAGGCTGAGTACATCTACAATATCTACATTCGATACGATGGCAGAAGCTTTTCGTACAGCGAATACAGATCTTGCTGCCTTCTCAAATATAGCCGGAGGGGCTACTTTAGCTTGGGGGATATATAATAAAGCACTAATTAATGCCAATGCAACAAATAGGGAGACGGTACAAGTAACCTCATCCCTCAATTCGGGTATGAAAACCATGACAGATAGGACAAGAACTGCAAAAGGTGAAGTAACTGGATTTAAAAAAATAATGACAAGATTAGGCGAGGTCATTAAAAGAGGGTTTGGATCTACGGGACTTATGGGAAGTTCCCAGATCAATGCAGATATGAGAACCTTAGCAGACAGTACTAGAACAGCAAAAACTGAGTTAACCGGATTAAAAAAAGCAAAACCAGGACTTATAGCTATGGGAAAACCAGCACTTGGCTTAGTGGCACTTGTTGCTGTTTTTGCTGCGATTACTCAAGGACTCCCAGCATTGGTAAAGTGGTTTAAAGAAAGTGCCAATGCTGCCAACGAACTACACATAGCTGTCGATGAGCTTCGATATGGCACAAATAAACTCACCGAAGCAACAGCAATCTCCAGAGAAGTTCATGAAAAACGCATAAAAAGCATCATTGAAGAAACCAGGGTTTCGCGTGAACTTTTGGATCAACTTAAAGAGTTATATGATGCAGAAGGTAGATTCATTGGCTCAAAAGATGATTTGATGAACATTACCAATAAACTTAATGACTCAATGCATGAGTTGAATCTACAATACGATATAGAAACGGGTTATTTGAACAAATCTCTCACTACAATAGGCAATCTAATTACTATTCGAGATAGGTTAGCTCGTGCTACTGCTCATCAAGAACTTGCTACTGAATTAGCCAGGAAACAGTTAGATATATATGAACAACTGGCAGAAATAGAAAAAAGAAGGGCGGATGTAAGTGAAAGCATAGCTGATAAAGAAACAAGAAATAATCAAATTGCTAATGCTAACGAAGCACTTAAAATACGCCATGGACTGGAAGTAGATGCTGAAAAACTTGATCGCCAGCGCAAGCAGGGCAT
>WQVX01000233.1 GCA_009785615.1 Defluviitaleaceae bacterium
CGAAGGAGTTTCTTCGATTTCACGATCACTTTCTGTATCGTAACGGACATATTGCAAAAACCTGTTGACTATCAATTTTTCAAACACAGTTTCTTCCATAGTTGACATTATAACAAATAATATTGCTATTGTCACCTGATTCTATCACGTCAGTCTAATTTAGCCGTAGACCTGAAGAATTCCAAAGTTGGGGTGACTGTCACTGGGCGTGACCAGGTTTGCAATCTGCCAAAATAGGTTGCTGAGGGGTTTTGTATTAGCAGGCTGTTTAGGTCTATGTTTTGTTCTTCGTAGCCTTGTGTTGGGGCTGCAAAACCTGTTGCTTTTGTTTCCATTTTCATATTTTAAATATACTATATATTTGTTTAGTATACAAACTTGTAAGTTATAAACGATAAACGATAAGAGATGAGATAAATTGATAGTGCGGGATTTGCGAGTGTTTGTTTAATCCCGCACTATCTTTTTTGTCTAAGACTAAGACGCTGCCTGTGGTGTCGCTTGGCGATAGGCGGCACTACGAAAAGTTGGTGAAACTTTTGCTGATACCGATACCTTTGGAGCGTGAACCAATTTCCTGCTTAAACACTATTGTGTTTATAAATTTTCAGATGATACCCGAACCAAAGGGCTGAGACTGAACAAGCTGTATGAAATTTCGTTATCACCAGTAACGATGTCTCCCATTATCATGTACTCGCCTAAAGTAGTAACTGACAAAGTATCAAAATCTATAACACCAAAACTCAATAAAAGCGCATAATGTCCCGCTTCATTAAACCTTGGATAGCCGGGATTACCGTTGGTCCCAGAATTCATATAAAATGTTTTAGTTTCAGTTACTAATCCAAGTGAAATACAGCCACCAGTTGCGATATGTATATCTGTAAGCAGATTTGAGCCAGTTATTATCGATAAATTTGCAAGTGTGCCGTGGTATTTATCTGGGATGTCTGTTACAATTATACTTATATCTGTAGGTACAGCGAGAACAGTTGTTACGTTTGTTGTAGAAGCACAACTTGTAAGAACTATTACTAAAGCAATACTAGAGACAAATGCCATAATTATTATTTTTTTTAAGTCTTTTTTTTTCATAAAACCTCCGTTTATTAAATAGGACAACCACCGCAAAGTCGCCATTCACCAGAAACTATATCTCTGCCACACAAACTAGTTATACCACCACCACCACAACAACCAAATCCAAAAATACCGTCTAAAAGTACAATTCTTAATGTATTCTTATCATTAATAAACTCTGGAGATTGAGTTACTGAACCGCCTTCAACATCAATGAGAAAAGAGAGCAGAAGGGCACTTTCCATATTTTGGGCTTGCATTAATTGTTCAGAATTACCAAAAACAGGGATAACTACACCATTCATGTTGACAGACTGACTATGCCGATATAGGGAGAGGGTTGTAGTTCCCAAAAGCTCACCTTCAGTGTCAACATGAAAAAAATCAACTGCTAGTGTGGTTTCAGAGACACCATTGATAGATAATATGCTGTAAGCTGAAATGTTTGTCATTCCACTACTCCGCGCTCCAGCAGTACTAAGATTAAGTGTTTCTAATCGTACTATCCTATTTGTTCCCGGCACAAGAACATCGGTTATTGACTGTTCAATGCTTTGAACATCCAGTTGTTGGAAAGCACAAGCTCCCACAATTACTAAAATCAATACCGTTAACAAACTAACGAGTATCCGTGTTTTTGAAGTTATCATAAACTTCCTCCTAAATCGTTTTCCTTTAACTATACAGTCAAGGTAAATATAAACCATCCAAATAGGATGGCAGTTATAAAACGGGCAACGCTCAAATACAACTCATATGAGGGTTTTTCAAAACTTCAGTTTTTGAAAAAGCAACCTTAGATTTGAAGGAAAAACAGGGCTTTAGACAGGTTTTCCCAAAGCCTTTTTCAAAACTGACCGAGTTTTGAAAAAGGATCATATATAATATTTCAAAAGATGATCAGCTAAGATGAGAATAAAAATATATCACAGAAGCACTAGAGGTGTCAAGCGAAAAGACTGTTTTTTCACGGAAATCAATTTTCAAATATTCGGATAAAAATTATCTATCCTGTGCCATGAAAAAATGGCTAAGTAGCCTATTTATCAAAGTTTTGCTGTTTTAGTGTAATTTCGCTTCGTTAAAAATGATGATTTCATCTAAAAACAACAAAAAGTCACAGATATTTGCTACTTGGAGTCAAAACTTGGTACGGAGAGATACGGATAAAATGAAAATTGATTTCCGTGCTGTTTTTTATAAATAATTATTATAAAATTGGTTTATATACGATTACTTTTCAATATTTATTGTTTTTAACGAATGATAAGGGATGAGTGATAAATGATGAATTAGAGGCGGCTTTCTGCTGATTGTCATTGTTGGTTGGGTAAATTTTTATTTCAAAAAAAGTGTTTCTGCGTTTTTCTGCATAAATTAGACTGACATGCTGATTCTATTCGTGCGGAGGGGTTTAATATCCCGCCATTCATGGCGGATATGTTGATAAAAGTCATTTTTATGATAAAATAACATAATGTTGACTTCACGCAAACTAAACCGCATGATTAACTTATTCTTTTACTTTTTGATGTCTTCTTTGTTGTTTGCTGCCGTTGTCTTCCTGAC
>WQVX01000234.1 GCA_009785615.1 Defluviitaleaceae bacterium
ATGGAACTCTTTCCATCATTTGGAAAAACAACAAACTCTTTGTTAAAGAGTTAACCTATATAAAAGACCAAAAAAGCCAAGAAGCGGCATAACCAAGGGGGACATTTCTACTGGTCGTTGACATACAGAAAGCTCAAAGCTTGACAAAAGGATAGTATAGGGTTATATTTTAAGTGCCAGGGTGTCGCCTTGGAGGGTCGGACAATAAAGGGGCATTGAACACTGGGTCAAACCAAGCTCATGCCAATCCTGAGTCCGGCTCTATTTTTATATCTTCCAAAAAATGATAATAGTACTTTGAATTCTTTCCATGCGTTTCCCTTGTTAGCAGGGTAATCTTGTACGGTTTGCCGTTTATATCCATATTGCTTGTAAAATAGGAGTAGCCATCTACTGTGTGCCGATTTTTCCTGTCGGTTTCCGTATCTGTCTGTTTTGAATTTTCAAGTATTAAATCAAGCCTTTTTATTGATATGCTCTGCTCACGTGATTTTGTGGAATTATACCATTTGTCAAGACCGTCACGGGAAACTAAGATATCCCGACCAGTATCGGCATTGGTGAAGTATTTACCCTGAAAATTATCCCTTGCGTATTGGAAACATTCTTTTTTAAGTTCTCTGTCGGCGATGTTTTTTTCATGTTCATTTTCGGCTATGTTGCTATCCATAACCTATGATAGCAAAAACAACAGGTAAAACCAAGCTGAATCAGGTCGGCTCTTGGCAACGCAAGCGTATCAGATACCGAATTTCCGTAGTGGTGTCCGTCGCTGATTGCCCCAAGACCGTAAGGGCGTTGATTCCACGCTGGCGTATGTTCATGTACGCCAGCGGTTTTTAGGGAGCAAAGATAATTTTTTTGGCTATTTTACTAAAGGTCTTCTTTGTTTTACTATCTATCTCGAAATGTAACTGTTTTTCCTGTTCTTGATAATGTTGCAAACACAAGATTAGCTGGAGTGTAATAAAGATCGGCAAGCGTAATTCCATCAAAAAGCAAAACATTTTGTGTACGACCTGCAGGTATCAAGACCTGCCTATCATTCGCATCAAGTAAAGTTACATCGTGCGATGAAAAGTTATGGCAAGTATACATAATTTCCAAAATCTCATCGCAACTAACCAATAGAACAGAAAATATTAACAAAACAATAACGATATAAAAATATTTTTTCATATACTCTTTCCTTTTTGCGCTCTTTTATTTAAGATATATAAAATTAATTATAATCTTCCATCTCCATTGCATCTTGTGCAAGTTCCAGAGCCATTACAAATACCACAACGAACATAGTGATATTCACCAAAAATAAAACTATATTCTCCTCCAAAACCATTACAAAAACGACAATCCCCAGAACCATCACAACTAATACAGAGCCTCACACAACTAACTTGTGTAATCCCCATTACTGATACTATTAATAAAACCAAAATAACAACAAATATTTTCTGCAAAATATTGTATTTCAATTTCTTAAATTCCATAAATACGTATTTCACTTAACAGCAAAGACATGTTGATATAGTTAGAAAATAAGTAATTATTACAGCACTAATAACTAATGCAGTCGCTCCAACAATAATCAAAATTGTTTTTTTGTTTATCATATTTCAATTTCTCCAATTAATAATTAATAGGTAACTTCAAAAGAACTAAATATTTTAGAAGTTACCTATAGTGGTTATCTAACATCTACAAGGTAGACCGTCACGAATCATTCTACAACTGCTTGAACCACAATTATCGATACCACGTCTCGCTCCCCATCCACCATGGCAATCTCCTCCATGAGAACAGTTGCTACAGCTTGATAAAACCATTCCTATTGTCATTAACAAAATAGCCAATCCTATTGTCAATAATTTACCTTTTTTCATAAAAAGACTCCTTTGTGGTCTTTCCCACCGTTTTTTCTTATTTTTTTGAATCACTTCAAAATATTCCTTTTAGGAAGTTATATAGATTATAATATCTTTACGGAAGTTTGTCAACAGGTAATCATAATTTATTGTTAAATTGATTTATTATGACAAGTTTACGTGCTTTATTATCCCATAATATCAAAGAACAACGCCGGATTTTGGGTATAACTCAGGCAAAACTGGCAGAAAAAGTAGAAACTAGCACCCACTATATAGGACAAATTGAACTTGGGAATAAATTTCCAACACCAGAAATGTTAGAACGTATAGCATCAGCACTTGAAATTGATAGTCCGCAACTTTTTTCAATGAATTCCTTCCCAACAGAGGCAATTAAACAATTTCAAGAAGGATTATTAGCTGATATAGAAAATGCAGTTGTTAGTGCTATTAGTTCAAGGTTTGCCGATTTTCAGAAAATATGTTAAAACTATACGAATATTTTCTATTATATTTTGATTATTTGCTTTATTTTATCCTCGTAACATCCCCTGTTTTATTGCACCTAACAACAAATACAAGAGTTCGCTAAGGCGGTTTGCTCAATAATATTATCCCCCTTCGGCATGACGACCTCTGGCAACTATCGCCCATAGGTACACGCTGAGTGCCAGTCACTCATAGTTTATGACTCCTATGATAATTGTCAATGGGGAAATCAAAGTTTTCCCCTATAACCGCTCCATCTCCTTCATGCACAAAATTTAACATTAGAAATATCAG
>WQVX01000235.1 GCA_009785615.1 Defluviitaleaceae bacterium
AGTGTCGGGTTTAACCCCATAAAGCCGTTTAAAAACCGATTCTGGACTGTCTGGATTGTATTTTTTTCTCTTTCCCATCTCACTATTATATCATATTTCCTATAGTTGTCGAACAGGTCTAATCTTGTTTATTCTTTGGATATTAATCAAAAAGAATTTGCAAGGCAAATAGTTAAAAATGATGGAATTATTGTTATCATCAATGGGCAACATCAAAACTATTCTGAATTTGAGAGAGCAATACTCCTTATTGCTTCGACATCTACTTTGGCCTTATTGAGTGATAGTAATTTTGATCTTAATGAGGCACAAAATATGTTTTTTAGATTTATAGAATCATATGATCCAAACTCTATCACTGGTATAGTAAGCGCTCAATGGTTTCGTAACAGAAACGTAACAGTAACAGGTGATAGTATATTGATAGGGCAATGAAATAACCTGCGCTTAACAAACGGTAACTGCAAAATGCCCTGTTCGGGCATTTTGGGCTACGAAAAAACCCAGTCGGGCTATTCGCCCTTTGTGGGTTTTTATCTCCGCCACAGTTTGGGCAGGGGACATTTGCTACGCAAAGTCCTATAACTTGCCCAAACCGTCAGTTACCTAGAACGTTATGCGTCATAATTTTTAATTTTTTGGAGGTTTTATGAACAAAATTACTGTGGTTGTATTTTTTTCTCTTTTCTTACTTATTGTGTTAAGTGGGTGTAATAATCCAACTGCATCTGAACAGACTTATTTAGTAAGATCTGGTGGGCAAAGGGCGAGTACTGGATTTTTTCAAACTGGTGTTTTTGTTTCTCCAGCTGGCTCATTAGTTCCTCACCTTGTTGAAGATGGCAGGGAAACCAGAAACATTTCTGGAGTTGAAAGCTTATTAAGCCAATTGAGTTTTAACCAAGGTTGGATACAAGCGGTTAGAAACAATTTGAATAGAAGTGGTTCTGCGTTTGTTTTTTATACAAACATACATGGTTATTACAGGTGGCTTTGGATAACTGAAAATTAAAAGCCCTTAATCGTGGGGAAAATTACAACGCATAACAAACGGTAACAGCTGCGCCGCCTTGAGGGCGGCTTGGGGTTCGGTTTTTGCTAGGTCAGTCAGTCGCTGCGCTCCTTCGTTCCCACGCAAAACCTCACCCACATTTGGTTCGCGCCGGTTGCGCTCACCCAACGTCGGTTACCTAGAACGTTAAGTGCAAGTTGCTACGGTGTGCCCTTGACAAAAGTAAATTCACAGGAGTAAAATATAATATGAAATTTTTTAAGAAGAATGTATTGCTTTTTTTAATAATTATTCTACTTATTTCTTGTACCAGAAATAAGAATATCGGTGAAGAACAAATTCATGAAGAGCCAATTCTTTTAGAAAAAAGAACTATCGACAGTAGCGTATTTGAAGCAACTCTGACAGAAATAAACAGACACATATTAAACACTTCTGCATATTTGCATCGCAGTTTTTACAATCAGGAAGGAGGCAGTATTGTCGAAACAATTGCGCTCTCTCTTGATAATGACAGAATGCCTGGGACACCCGGGACATTGTTTCGGGGAGCAGAGACTACAAGTGGCAGATGGAATGATGTTTCATCATTAGGTATGATAATTCAGGCACAAGGCTACTATATACAACAGGGAGGAAGGGCTGTTCCTTGGCAGCCCGGACGTGCGCCGGAAATTCTTGCATTATCCGTTGAAAACGGAACGGTATACATTCGTGAAATTGATATATCGAACGGAGAAATCATAACAAGAAGTGTTATTTCGTTAGAGTTTAACGGTATAACATTTGCACATAATTACACAAGGCTGAGAAGCTATAACGGTAACATTCGAATAATGTACAGGGAAAACGCTCCCGAAGATTTTTGGCAAGGAAGGTTTAATCATTATGGCGCATATACCTTTGCAGGATATCTTCTTTCGCCAATGCCAGATAACGTTTTAAAATTAACCAGCGATTATTTGAGAACATTTGTTGGCCGTTATGTTTTTGACTCTTACAAAATAATTCATTCAGAAAATATATCAATGGATGAAGTTGAAATGCAGAACAGGGTTTTCTATATTGGGTATAGCACTGAACTAAAGAGTTTAACCGTGTCGCGTTATAATCCTTCTATTCACTATGGTGTATTTGTAGAGACAACATCAGATGAACCCTTTGCTTGGACATTAGGCGAAGGTGGTCTTGGTTTTGAAGAAATTATTTATTACTTTTACAGAGGCGGTATTGTGGTTATTTATCAACGCCGTAGCATTTTCCTTAGTGACCCTATAACACGTGAAGTAGAAAGAGTAGAACGGATAAAATATGTTGCCTTTTTTAGAAAGGATATATAAACAGCAACCAGCACTTAACAAACGGTAACAGCTGCGCCGCCTGTAGGCGGCTTGGGGTTCCATCTGGCTAGGTCATTTCGCTACGCTCCATTCCCACGCCACATTCCACCCACAGCTTGCCAGCCCTGCAAATGCCACGCATTCGCTTATTCGGGCTGTCAAACCGTCAGTTACCTAGAACGTTATGCGAAAGTTTGCGACTATTGTTCTGACATAATCATCAAGAATAATAGGGCTTGGGATTATTGCTTGTAAGATAATTCTAATAAAGCAAGACTAATTTTCTAAGTAAGATTTA
>WQVX01000236.1 GCA_009785615.1 Defluviitaleaceae bacterium
AATACGGTATCCGTGCCACCGATTACGGCAGTAATCAATCATTGTTTCGGCAGTGTCGCTAAACAGCTCCTCAAATGCCCACACATTTACTTTTGCTCTTGCTTCTGACAACGATTGTTGTGTCATAAATACGTTCAGCACATCCCAATGAAAAAGCGGCGTAATGCTGTTGCTGTGCTGTTTTTAAGTGACAGGAGCATATAAAACATCAAATCCTCAAATTTTAATTTTCGATTGCGCGTAAAGTCCTGTTCTCTCTTTTTTGCCTCACTTTTGAATGATTCATTGTAAACTTTTTGCCCTGTTTTTTTCGCCTGTACTCTTATTAATTTCACCACAGTCACTTCCAATATTCTTGAGGTACACCATTGATTACAAGGTGTTCTCACGATTATTTGGGGCGTCGCTCCTTTGTCAAGTGTTTTAGCTGTTTTTCTGCTATATTTTCAAAATTTTCTTAACCTGTGGACATTGGTGATTAATCCTGAAATTTCTCCGGAATAACTTGGCAAGAAGTTTTGTAGGCTAGATATTACATGACAGTAAACGGCCAAAAAGTGGACGTGGAATTGCAAATAAGCGATGAGGGCAATTATCCCGAAAGAAGCCTTTTTTACCGGGCAAGAGAGTATTCTACAGGCATTAACGAGGGCGAAAATTACAATTTATTGCCTAAAACATTTGTAATAAGCATACTGGGCTTTAATCAATTTTCGGATCCTAAAAAGTTTTATCATGAATTCAAATGCCTTGAAGTTACTACCCATGAACCACTAACGGACAAAATGTTGTTGCAATTTTATGAATTAAAGAAACTTCCACCACTTGCAGACACGGATAGTGGTATAGATTTATGGTTAAAATTATTTAACGCTGAGACGGAAGAGGAATTAATAAAAATTGAAGAAATGGGGGCATCATACATGAGTGAAGCAATAATGGCATATCGTCATGTGACGGCATCATCAGAATTTAGAGAACTGGAGCGTTGCACTCTAAGGCGCGACATGATGAAGCACAGGCTCTTTACAATGCTGAACGTAAGGTGCGCAAAGAAAGAGATGCGCATTGGCAAGGTGTGGTTGCCGACAAGGATACAGAGATTGAAGAACTTCACAAACAACTTGAATTACTTCGTTCGCAATTAGGAAAATAGCCAAAAAGTCCGATAAGGCAGCAAAACAAGTGTGCGCAACCGATGACAAAATGAGACCGATTGCGCACACCTGTTGTGCCAACAAATGTTGGTATTTATGCCATTCTTTCCTTTATCTCATGCTCTGCAAAAGTTTTGATATAAGGCTTGCTTTCATCTGTCATCAAAAATTCAAAGCAGTTGTATCGACATTTTTGAAAATGGCTATCCCCAATCATAAAGTCATAACCGTTACACTTTAGGCCGCAAGTATTGTCAACAATCCGTTTGCATACACCGGCTCCCTCAATGTGTTGCACCATTTCTTTTGGCAAGGTGTTCAAAAAATCAGGATAAGCACTAATCCTCTCCCCGTATATACGTGTTATCATTCCCTCTTTTCGGAAAACAAAATTAGCAACGGCTTTAGGAGGCTTTCCATATTTATAAGAAGCAAGATAACCGTTTTTCTTTTCTTCAAAGGTTACTTTGCATCCGTTTTCCAGCAAGTAACTATGCAAATCTTGAACAAATGGCTTGTTACCTGCTTCTACTGATTCAAAAAACTGCTCAAAACTGATTTTTTCCTTTGCCATAAATTGACTCTCCTTTATTCTCCGACATTTTCAGATTTCACCTCAAAATTTTTTGGCGGGGATATTATAATATTTATATTGCGTAGCTTTCTTTCACTTGTTGGAGTGTTATCAAATCGTGATTTTAACACTGATTGCACTTCTGCCAAAACTTCATCCGTTTCCATTTTTGTTAAATACAAGGGAATAGACCAAAGTAATGAACCATCGCCGGCAGTATCAAAATCTTCCTTTACTGTATACTCTTTAAAATCACGCAATATACTCATGGTAATTTGCGTTACCAGCTGTAAAAACTCTTCGCGAGAATTTTCATTCTTAAATTTCTCTTTATCAATATGCAATGGCATGTTTAGTTCGTATACCTTTTCGACCATACCTCGTATCTTGTTTTCTTTAACAACTTTAATAATATCATCATTAAGCATACGGTTAAGATAGCGATAGAGTGAAGCTTGGGGTATATCAGAACACACTTTTGCCAGTTTTCTGGCGGTTGTTTGTTTTTGTTCCTGCATCTCAATTAAAAGCTTAAAAGTTACCGGATTACTAATGTAATCAATTAGCTTTTGTGCCAAAGCAAGCCCTCCTTTATTGTTATCACACAATAATAATATTGTATGATAACAATAGTGTCAAGCACATTTCAACAGTAGATAACACAAAAATCCACACCCCTTTTTATCGAGGTGTGGATTTTATCAAAGTTGAGCAGGAGATTTAAGGAGATTTTGAACAGACTCTTAAACAGCTTCTAAGACATAGCTTGCTGTATTACCTCCCATACTCCTTCCGATTCTAAGCCTCTGCGCCAACTAGCTACACCTGCAAGGTCATTATCACTAAAAATTCGCAGTTTTTCCCTAATAGAACGCTCGCACTCTACCCATATACG
>WQVX01000237.1 GCA_009785615.1 Defluviitaleaceae bacterium
TGTAATAACTTCTGATGATAAATGGCATAGTCATGTAAGTGCATGGTTTATTGATGTAGTAAACAACAGAATTGTTGTTGAGTTGGCAGATTATAGTTATGAAAATATGGCTATATTTAGAGACGGAGTTCTTGATTCACCTTTAGTTACTTTTGCACCATGTATAGGCAGGCTTTATATTGAACACGTTGAAGGAACTGTTGAGTATCCAGTATGGCCGGAAGAAACAGGATTTGCTCCGTTTTCGACATTGTTTCCGGGAAGTGGCATAGAATTCTGGAGGCCAGCACAACCTGGAATTTCTGGAGGGAATTTAGGTTCTGGATCTATTGGTTATCTAGGTAATTCACAAGGACGAGCAGGTTTTGTAACCGCAGCGCATATTGGAGGAAGAAGGAGCGAAGGTGATGGACTTCGAGTAGGTGATTGGGTACTTAATCGCTCAACAGGTAATATCATAGGAACTGTTAGAAGCCTTGCTCTTCATAATCTTGATGCCGCTTTTGTTGAATTAGATAATGTTAATACAGTATCAAGAAACCTTCCTAGCGGAGGAGGTCAAACTGCAACTTATGCTTGGATAGGCGTTGGTGCAATCGTTACATCAATTGGCCACGTTAGCGGACTAAGGACTGGTCGTGTAGAAACAACTAGCACTAATGTATCCATTACTTCGCAAGGTGAAAGAGGTTCATTTACATTTCAGGTAACAAATGCAATGCGAGCATCTAATATGAATTCCGCTCGCGGCGATAGTGGTGGAATTGTTTATAGTGCGGAAGGTACTTGGTCACAACCACGAAACCCTATAGTTGGCATTGTTGTATCTGGTACGTCAAATATTACTACAATTTCTAATGCACTAAATATCAATAATATGAATTCAGGATTACGTGTAAACTTGCGATAATATCAAAAAAAGCATTGCGGATATATATTTCTGCAATGCTTTTTAGTATAATGGTTACATTACACTTTAAGTCGAGAGAGGAGACTAATTTATGGTAAGACTATGTATTAAGATTATAGGGTTAGTACTATGCAGTGCTCTGCTTGCTGCGCCACTTACTACCCAGGCAAGCGATGTAATAGTAATTGTGGATGGCCAGCCAGTATTTTTTGAGGATATACAGCCTAGTATTGTAGATGGGCGAACAATGGTACCGCTTCGAGGAGTATTTGAAACTATGGGGTATGTTGTAAATTGGGATGATGATACATCAACGGCTATACTTAACAATCACCTTATAGGGGTTACAGTAAGAATTGGAGATCCTTTTATTACTGTACATGGTGTCAGACGTACAGGAGATGTACCTCCACAAATTCAAGATGGTAGATTTATGTTACCGCTTAGGCTTGTTGCTGAGTCTACAGGCGCAACAGTAGAGTGGATTGAAGATGCACGTACAGTTTCAATAACAACAGCTAATTTACTTACAGGTACTGACCTTGAACATTTACCATTAGCTGAACCCTTACATGTAACCCCTATGGATATTAGTATGCATGTTGTTGATTTACGGAAAATTAGTTGGGAATATGAACGTGATAGATATAGAGGCATAGAGGTTCATGCTGATCATCGTATCATTAACAATACAGGAGATTGTGTAGCGGTTGTCAATTTTTCAACTTTAGAAATTTTTGATGGTGTGTATTGGAGAAGGCTACCACATGCTAGTGAAAATCCAAATATGCTATTTATTGTTAATGATATAGTAGGCTATCCATCATATCAAGAAATATTTGTAGCTAATTTATCTTTTTCTTTATTGCTAGGTCCTGGATTATATCGGATAAGGCAAACATTTGCACCTTTTATTTCTTCTTGGCGGCATTCTCCATTTAAAGAAGATCAACATGACTTAGTAGCCGAGTTTTTTTTGCCTGACTTGGCACACCTTTCTATTTATAGTATTACAGATAATACCCCGCTCCATCCACGCTCTCCATGGGTACCCGGTTTTTGCCCTTGGATGATAGCACCTATAATACCTGAAGGTTTTGAATACAGCTTACATGAGTAAACAGAAATCCCCCCCAATTGGTGACAAAAATATACCAATCCCTATATTTGAGCCATTTCAAAAGGAAAATCAGTTGGGGAGTGTGGCTCACCAACTGATCTTACAAGCATCTGAATGCCTTTAAAATGGCACTTGGAAAATTTCGACTTGTAAATTGCACATTTATAGTCCTAACATTTACTTCGTTGACATACACAGTCCTTTGTTGTAACATGACACAAAGATTGTTTAGACTTTGTATGTGAAAGGGGTTGATGTTTTACATGGATACAATTAAAAACGGTGTAACCGGCCTGTTTACACTGTTAATTGAAGCTATACCTAAATTGGATGCATCAACGCGTTGTCTTGGCTGGTTTGGTGAACCTACTTATCCGGAAGCAAAAGATTTTGAATAATTGGATTTCGGCTACTTTCTACAAGCAAAAAAGATATTGGAAAACTACATAACCAATATCTTTTTTGCTTTTCAATACAATATAATCAGTGAAAATCTGAAAAAATGTTTTCAAATTTAGGCACTGCTAACGAATATCTAAA
>WQVX01000238.1 GCA_009785615.1 Defluviitaleaceae bacterium
ATGATTTTTACGATGATTTGACCAGCTACGATGACTTATACCAAGAGGATGATTTAATTATCTTTTTAGATGATCTGCTTGATGAAGATATCATAGCCGAATCTGAACGGATGATTATTGAACAGTTTGGACAAACAGCTTGGACAAATTATGCCAGTGCTTTTCCTGCCTCTCAGAGATTAAGAAATATGTTTCCAAGAGACAGACTTGGTAATACTATGTATCCATATGATTTTGGCGGAATGTACTTTAGAGACGGCATGTTAGTTGTACAAGTTGTTGAAAATTCATCAACAATAAATAATGATGATCACTTCACCAGGATATTACCGGAATACGTAATAATAGAAAAGGTACGATTTTCTCAAAATTATTTGCATGAAGTTCAGGCTATTTTCAGCGCATTTATAAATGCAAATTATGATATACCTCTTACTCAATATATCTATGGGTGGGGGCAAAGAGCTAGCAATAATCAAATGACTGTTTTAATACAGTATAACGAAGAAAGTCTATCTTCCTTCGCGTATATTATCGAATATCTTGGCCTTAATCCTGAATACTTTAACTTGGAATTTATATTTGGTGATCCGGCTCCTTGTAATGGTATTTTTGCCCCGCCGGAGGATTAAGATATTGATTTGTATGTAGAAGAAGCTGCGCCTTTCTTGTATGCAATCGGTTCCTATTTGCCACCGGTTGACTATTATGATTTAATTTGTAAAGGGTGTAAATAACGTCACTAATTTGCAGAGGCTTGTTCTGCAAATCAAGGAATGGAGCACTTTTAATATGAAGCATATTATTTTGGTTTTGACATGCGTAGTATCACTAATTTTTGTAGTTGCTTGCGCAAATGATAGAAATAGTGAGGTGTTTGAGACAAGCTGTACCAAATCCATAGAAGATAGCTTTGCCCCAATTCTTAATGCGTATATAGCATTTGCACAAGATGGTTTTGCTTCACAAGACGAATACTTTCTACTCCATCCTGCTTTCCAACACCGGGAATGGGGTCGCGTATTCCTGCTAACTTTTCCGGACCGGCTTGTGTACACTTTTCATGATATATCAGGTAACGGCATATCTGAATTGCTTATTGGTGCAGAATTTATTGAAGGGGTTACAGGGGTTTTTGGCATTTATGCGTTGCAAAACGGCAAGCCAACTGCCATAATTTACGCAGAAAATCAGCAGGATGTATCCGTGCTTATAAACAGCATTGGCGAGTATATAATAGAGCTTTCACATGGCAGAGATAGGTTTAGCGGACGAAATTTTTACAAGCTGGACGAAGAAAACAATCTAATCCTTGTAGACAGCTTTATTGAAGGTTCTCATTGGGAAAGTGATCCTAATTATGATATGGTATCTTATGCCTACAAGATAACGAATGGTGAGCGAATAAGCCTAACACAAGAGGCATATATGTCACTCATGCAAATGTATGGTTCGCGTGGTAGCGATCATTTGTTTATGTGGGATTCATTCCCCATTCCCGCAAGAAATGTTGTGCTTGCATGGAGCACCTTAAATCAATAAGGATATTCATCTATTAAGTAATTAGCAGCGTTATTTACACCCATAGCAATATACATTCTAGTAGGTTAAAACATTAACTGTACATATTGATCGAATTTTTATAATGCCTGAATTAATGAGAGGATACCAAAAAAATTCCAATGTCTTGAAATTACAACCCATGAACCATTAACGGACAAAATGGTGCTGCAATTTTATGAATTAAAGAAACTTCCGCCACTTACAGACACGGATAGTAGTAGAGATTTGTGGTTAAAATTAATCAATGCTGAAACGGAAGAAGAACTAAAAAAGATTGAAGAAATGAGGGTACCGGTTATGAGTGAAGCAATAATGGCATACCAACATGTGGCAGCATCGCCTGAATTTAGAGAACTGGAGCGTATGCGGTCTAAAGCTCGGCATGATGAAGCACAGGCTATCCGCAATGCGGAAAGACGTGGTGAAGAACGAGCTAACGCTAATTGGCAAGGCGTAGTTGCTGAAAAGGACATAGCACTTGCTAACAAAGATGTAGAGAACATAGAACTTCGTAAACAACTTGAGTTACTCCGCTCACAGTTAGGAAAGTAGATATTGGTATTTTTAGGTACGCAAACTTTGAACGAATCCGGCATCCAACCGGTGACAAAATGAGACTGGTTGCGCACGCTAATTTCCGCTGTTCATCATTGCTCAACGGATTTTTTTAGTGAATTTAATCGCGAAAATTATCGAATACAGCTTCTAAATTTGTACAGTTTCTCACCATTTTACAGAAATAAAAAACCCGCCTAAATTTTAAGGAGGAAATCCGTACTTGCAAAACTTACAAGTACATGTTACTATCTGTTACAAGTTTAGCTTGCTGTAGCATAGTAGTCTGCTACAGCGTTCGGAAGGCGTACTAGCCATACACCAACCGACGCTTGCAGGGATGACGTTCGACATCATCCGCACACAAACACAGGAAACCTATCGCTGTAGCAATAGGCATTATACTCTATTTCCGCTTGTAGTACAAGAAAGGCGCGAAAA
>WQVX01000239.1 GCA_009785615.1 Defluviitaleaceae bacterium
AAGTCATTTAGTGTTAAGGTTAAATTAAATCTAGTATCCGCAACACTTTCTAGTTCGCTATCAAAATTTCTCATTCTTGTATCTTCACTTGAAGAGTTGGAGAAATATGCAGCTTGGAAGGGGTTTACTAAAAGTGACGGTTTGTGAATATCAAAACGAAGCCCTGGATTGGCAAGAAATAAAACTACATCATCTCCCTCAGCAAAGTGTATTCTATAGGGATGAACAACATGGACATTGCCATATTGCCCGCCAGCTTGCCTAATCTCGATAATATCGCCCGGCTCTGTATCACCTTTAAAAACTTCTAAAACTCTAAGACGATGAATAGTATAAACTTCATAACTCGTTTGAGTTTCCGGGATGCCTGGGGTGGGCAATAAAATATTTACCAGCCCAACTCTTTCGTCCAATACTTCAACTCTAACTATATCAAGTGCGCACAAAGTCAAATCTTCTAAACTTGAATATACTGGATAATCAGCAGATATATATACATATACTGCCTCTTCCAGTTCATGTGCCATTGAAAGCAGGTTATCCATTCGAGAAGAACTAATGTAATTTAGTGAAGTAATTTCCGCTATTGAATCATCTTGTATTGAATCATTTTGAATACTAGTCCCACAAGCTGTTAGGAATGTTAAAATAAATAGTGTTGTTATTGTTAATAAAATTTTCATAATTTAAGACCTCTTTTCTAATTATTTATCATATTAACACTTGTTTGCTATTTTAAACAGCTATTTTACAGCGATTTGACTAGCTTTGCCAAGTTTCAACCGGTGACAAAATGAGACCGGTTGCGCGCTTGCTTCTGGCAAATAAAGCAACAGATATAGCTCCAAGAAAGGAACCAAACACCAGTTTGATGTGTGATTCCTTTTTATATTACACTCATTGATTTGCTAGGGCTATGTTATTTTGGGACAGGTTTAGTATGGTACATCTTCTTTACTCGTCAAGATTGCTTTCAGAAATCCTTGCCAAGTCATTTAGTGTTAAAATTAAATCATTATAAGGGAATATGCTTTCCAATTCGTCACTGGCATTCCTTAATCTTGCATCTGTACTTGAAGGAGTAAAGTTATATGCAGCTTGAAATGGGCTTAATAAAACTGATGGTATATGAATATCAAAGTCAATAGCTCGATTTGCAAGAAATAAAACTACATCATCACCTTCAGCGAATAGTATTCTATAAGGATGTATAACATGAACATTGCCATACTTTCCTCCCTCCTGCATAATCTCAATAATATCACCTGGCTTTGTATCACCCTTAAAAACTTCTAAAACTCTTAGCCGATGAATTGTTAGAATATCATAGCTTGTTTGACCTTCATAGTTATATGGGGATGGTAGCAAAACGTTTATCACCTCCACTCTTTCATCTAATACTTCAACCCTAACTATATCCATAGCAAGCAAAGTCAAATCTTCCAAACTAGAATATACGGGATAATCAGCAGATATATATACATATACTACCTCTTCCAGTTCATGTGCTATTGAAATCAAGTGCTCCATTCGAGAAAGACTAACATAGTTTAATGGAGTGAATTCAGCCAGTGACTCATCTTGTGTTGAATCATTTTGAATGATGGTTCCACAAGCTGCTAGAAATGTTAAAGTAAATAATGTTGCTATTGTTAATAAAAATTTCATGCTTTAAAACCCCTTTTCTAATTATATATCATGTTAACGCCTGTAATATCAAATGATGTTGGGCGTAATAATGTGTTTCTATTTCTACCATAGTTCATAATGCTGTTATTTACTCCACCTCCTACAGGAGAACCTGATGGGCCGTCTCTTAATCCAAGTATATGACCCAATTCATGCACCATAACGCTTGTTGTAAAATTGATGATACCTTGAGAAGTATGGTTTGTTAAAGTGCGACTATGGCTTATTTCTATTGTATTTACATCAATATCAAACCCAACAACTGTTGTCCCGCTATGAAAAAGTCTAACTCTACCATAAAAGCGATAAGGCCAAATGCTTGCGCTAACTCTATCTATTGCATTATCATCAAACCTAAAATCAATGGCAGTATTTGTACTGTTCCAATTTGCAACTCCATTTTGAATACCTGTTCGCCAATTAACCGCTGGATTACCAGCAATCCGAATTGGAATTACTGTTGTGCCAAGGTTAGAAGGAAGCCACCAGCGATTATCATGCCTACTTGGATCCGTCCACCTGGCAAAAAGCGTATGGTTTGAATTAGACACAGTTGAATTATTTCTTATTCGTGTGCCGCCAACTGTAGACGATGTATTAAACCAGTCAACAAACAAGCGTCCACTTCTGGTTGGTGTTGGTAGTGATCCGGCAGAACCATAAGTACTTCCCGGAGTCCTAACTATACTTGAAGGGTTAACACTGCCACCGTTTGCATTAAGTGTTACAGTTACGCCGCTTGGAGTCACTGAGCCGCCACCAATAGCAAGAAAGCGTAGCGAAACATTAGAAAATCCACCGTTAAAAGAACTTACTCTTGCAGCGTAAGCCTCGCCCGGAAAGCGGATAGCCCGCCAT
>WQVX01000240.1 GCA_009785615.1 Defluviitaleaceae bacterium
CCAAAGGTCTTTTGTGTGGATGGAGATCTAAAGTCCGGTGCAGTATTTTGCATTGCACTGGTGTAAGAAATCATGTTGTTAATTGTGCCGCGTAAAATCCGTACAATTTCAAAATAATCATATTCCGACTGATCAAAATGACCCACTATCACATCTAAAAAATGGAACTCGCTGTATGCTCTTATGAAATATGCCGAATATTTGTAAATAATTGTATTTAGCAAATCAACGACATCTTGGTCACTTAAATTTGCTAAATTTGCTCCGCGGTTTAGTTGTAATAAAAATTGCGTAGGATGGAAAAACACTTCCTCAAGTTCAATCAAACGCTCAGGAACTCTTTCTGCACTTTCCCATATCAAAAGAATCCTATCAAGCGTATCATGAGGAACTATACCACTTATAGTTAGGTTAACACGAACATCCTCCACAGTAATGCCATTTTCACGTAGTCCAAGATAGTCTAAAGCTTGTCCTATTACATAAGGTGATTGTATCATGTTAACATTTAGAGGGCCTCCCAGAGGATCTAACCCTTCCTCAGCTTCAGGAAATCCATAAGAAATAAGGGCACTGGCAAAACCTGTATGATCGCGAGTAATAAGGTTGAAAAGAAATGCTCCTACTAGGCTTACAAGAAAAAAGGCCATAAATGTTATCATAATGAATCGTGCATGATCTTTAAATGTTCCTAAAACCGATTTAATCGAAAAAACATAATCTTCCGTTTCTAAATCCGGTGTTTCTAGTGTCACTTTTATCTCGGGAGGTAACATAACAGTATCATCTTTTTTTTCCATAATTTTCATCTCTCTGCATTTTTAAGTTTTTCTTGATTATTGCTATGCAATTACACAAAAATATGCTACGAAATAGGAAATGTATAAAAAAGTAAATACCAATGCCCATAATTACCGGTATGGCGGTTAATATCAGCATCTGTAAAGAACCACCTTCTGTAATTGGCAGAAATTGAATGCCTGCCCATACAGTAAATCCCATAACAAAGGTTGCTGATAATGCCTTAAAACATTCCTTTTTCAAATCCATTATTCCCAAGATGCCAAAACGTCTACGAAGTGCCCATAACAATAAAGCTGTATGTAGAATACCGCTTAGACTTGTAGATAAGGCTAAACCCATGTGTCTCATTGGCCCGATCAAAATGAAATTTAAAATAACACCTACACAGATAGTTATTAAATGTAAACGGACAGGGGTTTTAGTATCATTTACTGCAAAAAACATTTTTGAAAGAAACAAGTTAGTGCTAATAAAGCCTATACCTATGGTGTACATGCGTAAGCTTTCTGCTGTAATCCTTGTATCTTCCGGGGTAAAGGCTCCACGCTCATATAAAAGTGCGGTGGCTGGTTCTGCTAATAAAATCAAACCAACAGTAAATGGCAACGT
The DNA here is from genome assembly GCA_009785615.1 of Defluviitaleaceae bacterium. Classification (GTDB taxonomy): domain Bacteria; phylum Bacillota; class Clostridia; order Lachnospirales; family WQUN01; genus WQVX01. The sequence continues at coordinate 1,414 of WQVX01000240.1, forward strand.
AAGTGGAATTAGCATTTGAAGATATTTTTTTACATACCCAACCAAAAGTTCTGTTTCTCCGGAGCTTCCTAACTTCATCATTTTTGGATACATAACCGCAGCTATAGACATACCAATAATTACACTAAATTGACTTGATATTCTACCGGAATATCCAAGAGCTGAAATTGTTCCTGCTTCCAAAGAGGAAGCGAAGTTTTTATCTATAATATGTTGTAACTCTTCTCCTATCATGGCAATCAAGAGAGGTGCCATAAAAGGTAACATGTTCCTGATTCTATCATCCTTTAAATTAATGATAGGTCTGTATGTAAAACCATGCTTAATAGCCATCACAGCCATCACAGCCAAAGATAATAAGTTGCCCAACAGCAAACCGATAGGCATCAAATTAAGCTGTCCCGTATAATAACTAGCCGCAATAGCACTTATAGAGCCAATGTTGATACAAAGTAAAGCTAATTGCGACACAAAAAAAACACCTTTTGTATGTAAAGAAATCCTAAATAAGTATATTAGTAATAATGGAATAGCTGTCCATATTGAAATTTGCAAAAAAGATGTAGTTAATGCAAATGTGTCACTATCTAACTGCGAAGCAAATAAAAAAACAAGAAACTGAGGCGCAAGCATAAATATAAATGCAATTATCACACTGCCAATAAGCACTATATTTAGCACATTGCTGAGGAAATATTCTTTATCTTCTCCAGATTCTTGATATTGTGGGAGAAAGCTATTAGCGATAGCCATACCGAGTCCGCTAAATACCATTGTTGGAATTACATTAGCAAGTATAAAGGCATCTGAAACAGTACCTGCACCATAACCTGCTGCTAAAACCATATCACGGACAAAACCAAGCAGCCTGAAGATTAAAGTTGCAACAGCAAGTTTAATTGTAGATTTAAGAACTGTCACTCAAAAATACTCCATAGGAACTTGTCAAATAACAGCACCTCCTTATTACAATACCAACAATACCAGCTTATTTTTGACATGTTTTTGATACCTTCTCAGCATGAATTTACATTATAACATACAATTAACCATTTGGGAAGCTTTATTTTGCTTTTTTGATCATACAAATATTACCAAC